>JANMGF010001046.1:0-3593 GCA_031374535.1 Polyangium sp. (in: bacteria) | reverse complement strand
CGCGCTCGAAAGCACGTACGTTGCGTCGGAGGACGTATTGTCCTCCACGACGATCGAGGGCTCCATCGTCTCGGCATAGATCCACAACTTCACCTGCGAGGTGCCCTCCCAGTCGAAGCCGTAGTGCCCCATCGCGTCGGACGTCGTCTCCGCGAGCACCTTGTCGTTCGCCGCGTCGAGCAGCGCCACGCGGGCCCCTCGGATCGGCTTCGTGCTCGTCTTCGAATAGTCGAGCCCGTCCGTCGCCAGATCGTACGGGACGGCCTCGTACAGCAAGCTCCCCGAGAGCCGTGGATCCGGCGGCGGCGGGGTCCCCGTCCCGCCTGGTTTGACCGAGGGATCGTCCCCGCAACCCGCGAGCGAAAGCATGCCCATCGCGAGGAGCGTCCTCATGCGCGCCTTCCTCCGAAACCCTCCCGAACATACCGAAGCCGCGCCGAACATCCGCTGAAAGTATCGAAGAGTCGTCCGCCCCGTCAACGCCCGCCCACGCGATCCCACGCATACGTCCGCGCCGCTCTCGGGCCCCTGGATTGCAGGAGCGGGAGACGCCATGCATTCGATCAAGCACAGGCCGTTCACGCTGTCCATCGCTGCGCTTTTGTTGCTCCCCGTGGTTGGTTGCCACGAGCAAGGAGATCGGGACGACGCCGTCGGAAACGAAGGTGCCGCGCTCGACGCCATCGATCCGGACGATCCTTGCGGCACTCTTCTCGCCGAGGGCGAACCCCCTCTCCGCGCGGCGTGGGTCCGCGTGCCCGACCCGTACTTCAAGATCACGCAGGACATCGGCGTCACCTGGTTCGCCGAGTACGCCGCCCGCGTACCCCTCGATCAGCGCGCGGACGCCGTGCTCGAGCTCGAGCGCTGCGACACCCCCGCGCACAGGGACACCACCTGCGCCACGTCTCTCCTGCCGCTCCCCACCGACGCGTGCGGCACGAACCTCCTCCGCTTCGGCGTCGATCCGAGCCAGTACCGGCGCGGGACGAACCTCTACACGTTCACCCTTCGCCTCCGCCGTCGTTGTGCCGTCGACAGCGCGGACGCGTTTTCCTTGACCGTCGAATACGGCCAGGGCCGCTAGGGCCGGAAAAAGCGCCGATTCCTCGTGCTGCGCCCCCGTCCTCGGCTAGCATCGCGGCCGATGGATTTCGTCCCGGGGGCGAGGGTTGGGGACAAGTACCGCCTCGAGCGCAAGATCGCCGAGGGCGGCATGGGCGAGGTGTGGATCGGCGTCGTGGAGAACGGCGAGCGCGTCGCGATCAAGCGCCTCTTGCCCGACGCCGCGCGTGATCCGCACCTCGTCACGCGTTTCCGTCGCGAGGCGCTCCTCCTCGGCAAGGTCGAGAGTGAGCACGTCTCGCGCGTCGTCGAGCAGACCACCGACCCCGACTTCGGCCTCCTGCTCGTGATGGAGTACGTCGAAGGCGCGTCGCTCGCCGATCTGCTCGACCAGCAAGGAACGCTCGAAGTCGAGGAGGTCCTCGACATCGGCGAGGGCGTCGCGCACGCCATCGCCGACCTGCATCGCGCCAGCATCATCCACCGCGACGTCAAACCCGAGAACATCATCCTGCGCCGCTCGCCGAGCGGAGAGCGCCGCGCCGTGCTCATCGACTTTGGCCTCGCCCGCCTCCTCGATCCCACCGAGGACAACCGCGGCAAGGAAGAGACGCTCACGGGCATCACCCGCGCCGACATGGCCGTCGGCACCATCCCGTACATGGCGCCCGAGCAATTCCTGAGCTCGCGTGACGTCAACGGCGCGGCCGACGTCTACGCCCTCGGCGCGATCCTCTACCGCGCCGCCTCCGGCCGTAACGTCTTCGGCGACCAGGACGACCTCGCCTACGCGCGCCAGAAGCTCCACGACGATCCCCCGCCGCTCGCGCTCTCCCGCAAGGACGCCGTCGCCGAGCGCCTCGCCTCGATCATCGAGCGCGCCATCAAGCGCCGCCCCGCCGAACGGTACGAGGGCATCGAGCCCATGCTGAAGGACCTCGCCGAGGCCCGCTCGCTCTCGCACGCCCAGAGCTCCGACATCGACGCCCCCACGCGAGCCGCGCCCGTTTCCTCGCTCCTTGGCTCCGCGAAAACGCAGCTCTCCTTTGGCGAGCCCGCCGCCGTGCTCCCGCCCCCTGCTTCCGTGCGTTTTGGTCCCGCGGACTCGATCCAACGTCCTCCCTCGCCCCTCACCGTCCCGATGACGGGCATCACCTCCATCCCCGACCCTGGCCCGCCCCCGGGCTTTCGCCTGGCGCCTCCTGCCGCGCCTCCGGTCGCCCCTCCGCTCGGCCGTCCCCCGGCGATAAGCTTCGGCGAAGCGCCCGTTTTTGCGCCGCAGATCTCGCTTCCCGCCGCGGTCCCTGCGGACGCCATCCCGCGCCGCGCCGTGATCGCCTTTGGCATCATTGCCCTCGGCGTGGGATTCGTCCTCGGCTTCGTCACGCACGCCATCATCGTCTCACCCTGACAAACCGATTCTTCCGGTACGGACCCGAAACGGTGCCGTAGCCCTCGCCGGGAATGTCGGGGTACCCTGGGGCGTACCCGGATCCCGCCGATGCGCAAACCAGCGTCCTCCTTCCTCCTCGCCGCCCTCGCCTCGCTCGCGGCCCTTGCTGCTTGCAAGACCGGCGAAAACGCAACCCCTTCCCCGCCCGACGCGCCGCCGCCGGCCGCCTCTCCCGGCGCCGCAAGGGCAGCGCCTCCACCCCGCGAAAAACGACCTGCGCCCGTACGCGAGGGCGGCGCTCTCGTCCGTGCGCCCTCCGAGCCGGCGCTCTGGCTTGCCGACGAGGACCAACAGGTCGTCCGCCGCATCACGCTCCCCGTCGACGCCCAAAACCCGCCCGTCGCCGTGAAAATGCCCGGCCCTCCTGCGGCCGTCCTCGCCACGGGCGACCGCGTCCTCGTCACGGTTCGTGGCATTCGCAAGGGCGACGATCCCACGGCGCCCCTCGAAGCCCCGGGCCTTCTTCTCATCATGCGCCCCGATCCTGCCGCCGGCCTCGTCGAGCTTGCCCGCGTCGAGCTCCCTGCCGACGCCTGGGGCCTCGCCGTCACGCCCGACGAAACCACCGCGCTCGTCACCTCCGCGTGGACCCATTCGGTCTCCGCCGTCGACCTCGAGGCCGCGAAAAAGCGCTGGACCCTCGACGTCCCGCGCGAACCCCGCGCCGTCGTCGCCTTGCCCGACGGTAAATCCGCATTCGTCACGCACCTCGTCCGCGCCTCGCTCTCGCGCATCGACTTCATCGACGGCGAGGCCCGCACAAAGACCGTCCCTTTCCCGGCCGCCCCCCTCCGCACGCCCCCCGACCCGGCCCGCCGCGAGGCCGCGACCCTCGCTTATGCGGCCGTCCTTTCCCCTGACGGCGCGCGCCTCTTCGTGCCCCGCCATGCGCTCGGGGCCATGGGCGAGAGCGCGTGGAATGGCCAGAACACCGTCGACATCCTCTCGATTGCAGACGAGACCCCCCTCGCCGTGCGTGCGCCCCGCTGGTTCATCATGCAATCGAAGCCTTTCCAGAAGTTCATCGGCGAGATCGGCTTCAAGCACGACGATCCGCACCTCACCGGCCCCGCGC
>JANMGF010000985.1:0-1300 GCA_031374535.1 Polyangium sp. (in: bacteria) | reverse complement strand
GGGCTGGAGCAGGCCGTGCTGGCGCGTCGAGGGCTCGCGCTGCCCCTCTCGGATGGTCTGCGCTTGCGGCTGCTCGGCTCGCTCTGCGAGACGGCCATCTGGCAGCCCGACATGGCGGCCTCCTTGCAGAACGAGACCGAGGAGCTGATGCGGACCGCCCCGCGCGGCAGCATGCCCTGGGTCCAGGGCGTAGGGGCCCGGCTCTCCGGGGCCGCCGCGGCCGGTAAGGTCGAGGAGCTCCTCGCCGCGGCAGGTGAGCTGGAGCAGGCGGACGTGGCGCCAGACGCGGCATACCTGATGACGATCACGCTCTCGCTCGCCAGCAGCATCGTGGAGCTTTCGGGGAGCTCGGAGCGTATCCAGCCCCTGCGCGCGAAGCTTTTGAAGGTCACGGCGGCCGCTGGAGACCATGGCGCGGTCGCGAGGTGCATCTCCCATTTGATGAGCGCGGACCTGGCCGCGAAGATGGGCGACCCTGCCAGCATGCTGGACAACGCCATCAAGGGCCGAGAGCTCGTGAAGCAGTGCGGCCACCGGCGCATGGAGAACATCGCGACCCTCACAGTGGCCCTCAGCACCTGGGCTCTTGGTGTCGCGCGTGAGACCGAGCGGCTGTTCGAGGCCCGGCCGATGTCGGACATCGAGTTCGGAATGGCCTCCGCTTACCGGCCGTTCATGCTGGCCTGGCTGCTCGCAGAGCGGGGCGCGCTGGCGGAAGCACGGACCCACGCGGAGCATCTCGTCTCCACCCTGGGGCGCGCCCGTGGTTGGCCGCTCGACGAGGGCCGCGGCCGCTGGGTCCTCGCGGAGGTGCTGCGGCGCGCGGGCGAGCACGAGGCCGCGGAGCGCGAAATAGAAGCGGCCCTCGCGCTGCTCGGCGCGACCGTCCCCCTCGACGTCCCGGGGGCGCTGGCCACGAAGGCAGCGCTGAAGCTACAGCAGGGCAAACCCGCGGAGGCGCTCGCCGCCGCCGAGGAGGGCATGTCGCGCCAGGCCACCATGAAAATGCACGACCACTTCTTCCGTGGCTCCTTTCTCCGGCTCGCCCACGTCGAGAGCCTCGAAGCCAATGGCCGCCACGACGAGGCCCGCGCGGCGCTCGCGAATGCGCGGGACCGCATCTCGTCGATCGCCGCGAAGATCGACGACCCCGCCTATCGCAAGAGCTTCCTCGAAAACGTCCCCGAAAACCGCAGGACGTTCGAGCTCGCGCGGCAATGGCTGGGCGAGGGAGGATAGGGCCGGCGGCTTCAGGGGAACGACACGTGAGGCGCCACCGCGTCGACCCAACCCACGGGAT
>JANMGF010000963.1:0-13260 GCA_031374535.1 Polyangium sp. (in: bacteria) | reverse complement strand
CGCGCTCGACGATTTCGCCGCCGTGCTGGAGCGTCACGAGATCGACGAGCTGATCCACTACACGATGTACCGGCCGAACGTGCCGCGCGAGGCGCCCGCGAAAGCCGCGGCCCCCGTGAAAGCCGCAGCGCCGGTGAAAGTCGCGGCTCCCGTCGCGCCAAAAAAAGAAGCGCCGAAACCGAAAAAAGAAGCGCCAAAAAAGGAAACCCTTGGCAAGCGCTCGCTCGGGGCAAAACATTTGCACGAGGGCGCGGCGAAGGGCACGAAACACAAGGCGCCGGCCGTGGTGCAGGAGAAGCCGCGCGAGATCGTGACGGAGAGCGCCCGGCCCAAAGCACCGGCACGGCCCGAAACGAAGGCTCCCGCGCAACCCACGCCGCCGAAGACCGAGACGGTCAAAGCCCCGCCGAAGCCCGCACCCCGGCCGCGCTGGGCTCCGCCCGGCACGCGTCATCCCGCCGGGCTCGCCATCGACGTCGGGCGTTTGCGCAAGAAGGACGGCACCTGGATCAGCGTCCTCGACCATTTCCACGGCAAGATCGGCGAAAAGACGTGCGGCGAGGGCGTACGAACGCCGGACGATGCCGCAGCGCGTGAGCTACGCGCGATCGTGTGCGACTCGCAGGACGCGGGCATCTTCACGTACGTGCTGTCACCGAACTACAACACCGACCACGCGGACCATTTCCACATGGAGATCAAGCCCGGGGTGCGGTGGTTTCTGGTGCATTGAGCGTCGCGCGAGCCCTCGTCCCTGGGAAAACGTTTTTCTTGACAGGGCCCGTGGACAAACGTAGGCACAACGCGTGCCCTCTTTGCCTGGAGTTGTCGATATCTGAACGCGGCTCGACGCTAGGGCTGCGGCGCAGTTTGTCGAGGCTGACCAAGCTCCCAGGCCCCGCCTAGACTTAGCTGCAAGGACGAAGCGCCGATGCGCTGCGCGTCGATGGTTCCTTCGCCTCCGAAGGGGACCGGGCTCCACATCACGACGACCTCCGGCGAGATATCGAAGGTCTGCTTGACACGGCCGAAGAAGCCGACGCTGAGGCCGATGCCGCCGTGCGCGATGGTCTCCATGCCGTAGGCGCTGATGCCGTAGAACGAGACGCGCGGGCCGAGGACGAGCTGGCTGCGGCCGATATCGAAGCCGATCAAGAGCGGCAACGTCGCGCCGTAGACATGCCAGGGCGCCCCAGGCATACGCGGCTGATAGTACGAGAGCGAAAGAACCGTGGAGAGGCTCGTCCCTCTCCCGTCGGGTGGTCTTCGCAGGGACATCTTGGTGTCGATCGCGCCGCCGAACTCCGTGCCC
The DNA here is from genome assembly GCA_031374535.1 of Polyangium sp. (in: bacteria). Taxonomy (GTDB): domain Bacteria; phylum Myxococcota_A; class Polyangia; order Polyangiales; family Polyangiaceae; genus Polyangium. The sequence continues at coordinate 11,948 of JANMGF010000963.1, read as the reverse complement.
AACGTCGGTACCGAGAAAAACCAGGCTCGCCCGCCGATCTCGAAGCGATCCGAGACGCCCGCGTGTACGCCGAGCAGGAACCTCGCCCAGGGGCCGGTCACCGGCTGCTCGGGCCGAAGCTGCGCCGACTCGAAGCTCGGCACCAGGGCCATGCCGATCCGCGTCTGCCCAGGCCGCAACGCCGTCGCGCGCCCCAGCCCCACTTGCGGCGCGCATCCGAGGGACAACACGCCCGCGAACGCGAGCAGCGCCGGGACAAACCACGACCTCACTCGCTGATCTCCGTGAAGGAGAGGAAAGCGGCGCACATGTCCTGGTTGTCTCCGCCCCACGAGAAGTCGCGCGGCTCGCCGCCATTGGGCTGGTTCGCGGCGGAGTTGTCGAAGTGGCACTCCACGTAGAGCTCGTCCTCGGGATCGAGGCGCTTCGGCTCGGCGAGCCAGTAGGGTTGTTCCCAGCCAAACTCCCAGCGCGGGATCTCGAGCAGGCACGAGCGAGAACCATCCTTGTGGAGCACGCGCACCGCGATCTTCTTGGCGAAGTAATGCATGTGCGCGGTGACGCCCTCGAGCATCACGGGCTTTCGTTGCGTGTAAAGCTCGGGGACAAACCGGTAGAAGAATGTCGCGTCGGGATCACCCGCCTCCACCTCGAAGGCGTTGCCCATGAGCCAGAGCGGGTTTGCCACGACGATCGTCTTCGCGTCGCGCGCCATGTCGTCGACGCGCAGGTCGATCTCGGTCTGATCCGGCCCGTTTGTCTTGGCCGTGCTGTAGTGGATGTTCAGGATGATCTTGGATCCCGGCTCCACGAGCGTGCCGATGCCGCGGGGGAAATCGCTGCCGAGCAAGCTGCCGCCGAGCGCGCGCACGTTCGCGAGGTCGCCGAAGCCGCCGCTGCAATCGAAGCCTGGGCGTGGATCTTTCGCGTCGAGAGCGATGGCCGCGTTCGCGTCGCCAGGTCCCACGAGCCCGACGATGAGGTGATGCACGGTGCCGCGGTTGCCTGGACGAGGATCGATGCCGGTCACGTAGGCGGATCGATCGAGCGGCCAGTCGACCACGAAGCAACGCACGTCGTCGGTGGATCCTTCGGGTGGCTTGGGCGTGTACGGATCACGCATGCCGACGGTGACGTCGATGCGGGAGAGCCCGCCGATCTTCTGAAGCGGAGGGGGCGCATCGGCGATGTTTCCTTGGGGGCCGCCTTGATCGATCCAGCCGAGGATCGTGCTGACCTCGCCGTCGGTGAGCGAATAATCGTTGGCGTACGAAGAGCAGCAGGTCGACGCGAGGAAGGGCGGCATCGTGCGTTCAGCGACCTCGCGTCGGATCAGAGCGAGCTGGGTCGAGACGTCAGCAAAACTCGTGAACGCGAGCGGCGCGATCCCGCCTGCGTCATCGCAACGTGCGCACTTCTGCTCGAAGATCGGCGCCACGTCCTTGTGCCAGGTGACCGACGCTTGCACGGGCGCGGGCGTCATCATCGTGTCGCTGCACCACGCGCCTTCGTCCGGTTCGCCTTTGCAAGAGGGGCCGAGCGCCAAGGCTGTGCCGACGAGAGCGATGACTGATAACGCGAAACGAGCGGATCGAATGCGCATGACCAAGGACTCCGTTCTGGTGACTCACTTCCCAGGGCGCTACGAGCGCCGGGCGCCGCTCAGGGGGCGTTCGCCAGTGCGGCCACTTCTGTCGCCGTGAGCGCGCGGTCGTAAACAAGAACCGAGTCAAGGTCTCCGCTGTAGGGGAAAAGGCCGCTCGCGGAGCGCCCCAGGGCGAGTGGCCCGGCGGCCGTGGCAAGTGTGGTGGCGCGGCTGGCTGCCAATGCACCGTCCACGTACAAGCGCAGCATCGCGCCATCAAAGGTAACGACCAGGTGGTGCCAGGCCCCGTTGCGCAGGGCCGCCCCATCCACCGTCAAATCATTGAGGTACCCGAGGTACCCAATCTTCCCTCCGGACGAGCCAAGCTGGCTCATCTGGTTTGGCCAGGAAGTACCCCAGCTCAGCCAATTGCTGTCCGCCGCGGACGTCGTTCGGAACCAGGTGGCCATCGTGCGCGGGGCGTTGCCGGTAAGCGCTCCCCACGAAACGACATAACCGTTGCCGCCGGAAAAACGCGCCGCCGAGCCAGCATGGCCGTCAGACACTCGCGTCAGCGGGCCGGACGAAAGACCGTCATAACCCGAGCCAGAGACATCCACGGCGCGTGAAGCGCGGGAATCATCGAAGCGCCACCCCGCGATGAGCCCCGTCCGCGGCGCTGGCGCAGGCCAATTCTGGGTCATCGAGAACAGCTCCGCGGTGACGTCCGTGGCCCCGTCCGCCCATTCATTGGCATCCACGAGCTGGAACTGTTTGACCGACCGCGACGTCGCCGAGGGACCGTAATGCGTCACTCCACTGCTCCCGGGCTGGCCTGGAACATTGCTCGGGTCCGCATCCACCGTGTTCCACCTCCACAAGGGCGCCGCCGTCGAGCCAGGCGGCAGGGCCGCGCCAGGCGACAGCGAACGGTACCTCGACGTGGTGGAATCAAAGACGATGTTCCGCCCGGTGATCTCCGTGAAGACAGCCGTGCTGTAGAGATCCTTCGAATTGCCGAAGAGGTCATTACGGCGGGTGGTATTCACCGGCAGCGTCAGCGCATCGAATTTGTTTTCGCTGTTCGGGTCCGCGTTGGACCACATGTACAGGAAAAACTGAACGATCGGCGGAGAGGCGCCGGCCAAAAGCTCACCGAGGTTGGAGGACCAGTGCGAGGCGCGGTAAGGCGACAGCACGTTGGGGACGCCGCCCTCCCAGCAAGGGATCCAGTAGACATCGAGCCCCGAGCGCAGCACCGCGACATAGGCGTAAGGGTCCAGCGCGACATTCCACTCGACCGGCGAGTTGTCGCGGCCGTCTCCGGCGAAAAGGAAAACGCGGTCCACCTTGTCGCGCAGGAGGTCGGGGTTCCGGTTGAAGGCCGCCGCGAGGTCTCGCGCGCTGCCGACGGAAACCACCGTCATGCGCTGCTCCGAGGCCTGAAGCTCGCGCAGGATGAGCTCGATGCCGTCCACGTCGCTCTCCGCCGCGAGCGTGTCGGAAGGATTCGCGAGCGCCGTGCGGGCCCCCAGGGCATAAGGTACGGACTTGCCGCTCAGCCAGTTGAGCTGATCCAGCGGGATCGCGAGCGGCGGAGAGCCGAAGACGTTGCCCGCCTGGTCGATGACGATGCCGCGCACATCGACGCCCGGCAGCGCATAGATGGCAGCAGCATCGAAATGGTCATCCGCGTCGATCTTCGGGTGGAAGAGGTCGGTGATATAGAGGACGGGGACCGCGGACGAGACCGCCTCCTGGCGAAGGTCCACGGTCTCCGAGGAGGGCTCGGTGTTGGCGGGCGAGGGATCGACACACCCGGCGAATGCTGTAACGAAGACGACTGCGGCCGTTAGATTCCTCATGATGGTCTCCGCATCCGTGCACGTACACGGCAATGTCGCCCGACGTGCGCGACAACGTTTAAGATATACTTATCTTGACCGTGGAGGCTGTCAAGCCTCTTTATTTTTTCGTCGGGTTTCTGGGCGTGACGAGCGACATGAACCCGGCCTCGCCGATGGCGGCGAGGGCTCGCGCGGCGGTCTCCATCTGCTCGTCGGTGCTGATACGACCCTCGAGCAAGGCCTCGTTCACGGCGAGCGAGCAGCCGATGATGATTTCAGCCACGATACGCACGGCTTCTGGGCTGATCGAGACGCCCATCGCCGTCGCGGTTCCGGTCATGTCCACGGCCAGATCTTCTCGCCACCCGTTCACGAGATCGGCGAGGGGCTTCTGCGCGACCGAAGCGTCGAACCTGCGCTTGACCAAGAGCTCCAACAGCGCCCCGTGGGATCGCGCGAGCTCCAGGTTCTGGCGCTGATGGCTCGCGAAGAAATCCAGGCCCCCCATCGGTGCTGCTTGCAAGATCGCGCGGCGTCGCTGCGCCACGTCCTCGCGCATGCCAGCGCAAAGGTCACGGAGGGCGGCCTCGACGCACGTGTCGAGGTCCGGGAAGTACCGGTAGAAACCCGACTGTGCGATGCCCACCTCGGCGGCGATTCGCACGGTCGAGAGGGCTTTCCACCCCTCGGTCTGCAAGATGGCGATCGCAGCCTCGAGCAGACGTCGCCGCGTGTCCTTGCCGCGTCGCCGCCGTGCCTCTGTCGCTTGGGCGGTGCGCTGGGAGGGATCGAGGGGCGGAGCTTTGGACACAGGGGGATCGGAGGGATGACCGGTCTCGATACGTCGACCCTCCCGCTGTGGCGGAGACACCTTCTTCATCGCGCGGGAGGATAGCTGCTTTCTCCCGACGACGTTCCCGCGATGTAGGCATGGTCCGTGACCGACTCCTCACCTCGATCGGTCGTTGAACGGCGGGACGAACGGACAGACGACGAGCGGCAGTCAGCGCCCGGTTGTCGCGGCGAGCCAGGCGGCGAGGGCCCCCCTACTGAATTCCCGTCCAGTCCCGCATTCCTCCCCGATCCTGAACACCCGTCCCTGCATTACGATTTTTACGTCCTGATACGCAACTGACCCCTCCTTCGTGTCGACATGAGTGCGTGGGGGATACTCCAAGGAACCCCCGGGAGGACGAACTCATGCTCATCGATATTGCGGCGCTTCCGACCGATCCGCTCGTGGGGACACGTTATCGTACCGTTCGTTTGATGGGCGGCGGCGCCTCGGCCGAGGTGTACGAGGCCACGGGACCCGGCGGCGAGCCCTGCGCCATCAAGGTGCTCCGCCTCGATCTTCGTGATTCCCAGGAGGCCGCCGCGCGCCTCCTCCAGGAAGGGCGCCTGCTCGCCTCGCTCCGCCACCCGAACCTCGTGCCATTACGCGAGATTGGAATGACCCGCGACGGCCGTCCCTTTCTCGCCATGCCCCGCCTCCAGGGCGAGACCCTCCGGGAAACCCGCCTCCGCAAAGGCGCCCTCGCCCCCGCGTTCGCCGCCTCCCTCGTCGCAGGCGCGCTCGATGGATTACACGCCGCCCATCGTCATGGCGTCGTGCACCGCGACGTCAAACCCGGCAACATCTTCCTCGTCTCCTCGCAGAACGGACCCACGCGCGCCTCGATGCTCGATTTTGGCATCGCCAAGGTAAACGGCGCCGCGACTTGCACGACGGGCAATCATTATGTCCTCGGCACGCCCCGGTACCTCGCCCCGGAGCAGATCCTCGGCGGCCGCGTCGATGGGCGCACCGACGTTTATTCGATGGGGATCGTCCTTTTCGAGTGTATCGCCGCCCGAGGCCCCTTCGAGCTCCTCGCCGGCTCCGACCACCTCACCGTCATGCGCGCCCACCTCGGGCTCGCCCCGCGCCGCCTCGACGACGTCGCCGATGCCTCGCCCGCGCTCGCCCGTGTCGTCGCCCGCGCCCTCGAAAAGAAGCCCGGGCGCCGTTATCCCACCGCCGCCGCCTTCGCCGCCGCGCTCCGCCGCGCCGCCCTGCCCGAGGCCCTCGTCCCCGCCGAAAGGAGGGCGTCGTGACAAACCTGACCACGCGGGTCGACATCCACGAAAGGTCCACCAAACCCGGCGATCGACGCCTCGCACGACCGCCCGAGCCGCCTCTCCGCCGCGGCGAACGCGTGCCCGGCACGCCCTGGATCGTCGTTCGACCCCTCGGCAAAGGTGGCGTGGGTGAGGTCTTCGAGGTCGAGCACGCCTTGCTCGGGCGACGCGCGGCGCTGAAGGTCCTCCTCGAATCGAATGCCGAGCGCCACGGGCTCGCCGAACGTATCGCAGACGAAGGCCGGATCCTCGCGAGGGTACGTCATGACAACCTCGTGGAGGTCCAGGACCTCGGCCTGCTCTCGTCCGATGGTCGCCCGTACCTCGTCCTCGAATTGCTCGAAGGGCGTGATCTCCGGGCCGAGCGCGGCCGCGTCGGCGTGCTCTCGGTGCCCACCACGCTCGCCATTGCCGCCCAGATCCTCGGCGGCCTCGGCGCCCTCCACCACGCGGGCTTCGTGCATCGTGATATCAAGCTCGAAAACCTTTTCCTCTGCGACGACGGCCGCGTCAAGATCCTCGACCTTGGCGCCGCCGAACCCACGTCCGGCTGCGAGGGACCCGGCGCGCGTGGCGCCTCCCTCGGGACGCCTCGCACCATGGCGCCCGAGCAATCCACGGGAAAACTCGTCGACGGGCGCGCCGATCTTTATGCGCTTGGCCTCGTCCTTTACGAGCTCCTCGCGGGCCGCGGCCCCTTCGACGATATCAAAGACCTCGAAGCCCTGCGTTTCGCCCACCTCGAACGGATCCCCGCGCCGCCTTCTTTTTTCGCCCCCCAGCCCATTCCCGAGGCCCTCGACGCCTGGATCCTCCGCGCGCTCGCGAAACATCCGGACGACCGCTTTCCCTCGGCCGAGGCCATGGCCGCCGAGATCGCCGCGCTCACGGGCCCTTTTCCCGTCCCCCTCCAGAACGAGCGGGCCCCGTCCGACACCACGCCGTCCGCCTTCCTGCCCGAGGTCTCCTTCCCCAGGGAGGCTCGTCCTCTCGACGGGGAGGGCATGCGTCGGTGGGTCGTCTCCGCCCTGGCCCTCGCCTCGGTCGCCTTCGGCCTCGCCGCCGGGAGGCTCCTCGCGTCGTGAACGATCCGATCCGATCCCCTCGCGATCGGTGTAAGGTCCTCTTGCACGCCTCCGTTTCCACCGGCGAACGGCACGAGCCGTGGGGAGAGAACGACGATGGACCTCATCCGACGCGGGTTTTTGGCAGTTTCGTTTGCGACGTTGTTTTCCTCGGCCCTCGGGTGCGGAGGTAGCTCCTACACGGGCGGCGGCTCGTCCACCCCGAGCGATGCCAAAGCGTCCGAGGCCCCCGCCAGCATCACGGGCGGCGATGGCACGGCTCCGCAGGCCCAGTTCGGCGGCGCGGGTTCGCAGGCGGAAGGCTCGCCCGCGGCCGACATGGCCCCCGGCGCGCCTCCGCCCCCCGCCACCGCCACGCAGGGCGCCGCGCGTCGCGACCGCGTCTTCGAGGACGAAAAGCGCTCCGAGGTCTCGCAGCCCGAGCCGACCAACCGTCCCGGCCTCGGCACCGAGTGGGGCGAGACGCGTTCGTCGTCGATCACCACCGTCGCCTTCCAGCGCGCCGAGCCGAGCAACCCGTTCTCGATGTCGAGCCTCTTCTACAACGACGAAGAGGGCGCGCGCTCCATGGCCAACGCGTCGGGCTTCCGTCGCACCACCGGCGGCCTCACCCCGGTCGCGGGCGGCGCGCTGCTCATCGGCCTGCGCGACGAGAACAACGCGTTCCTGAACGGGTTCGCCGCGAGCGAAAAGAACTACGTCGTCGGCGAGGCCGGTCGTCGTTACACGATCGTCATCCGCAACCGCACGCCGAACCGCATCGAGTGCGTGGTCTCCGTCGACGGCCTCGACGTCATCGACGGCCGCGCCGCAGGCTTCACGAAGCGCGGCTACCTCGTGCAGCCGCACGGCGAGCTCGAGATCGACGGCTTCCGCCAGAGCGTCGAGGCCGTCGCCGCTTTCCGCTTCGGCTCGGTGCGTGGCTCGTACGCGGCCAAGAAGACCGGCGAGGCGCGCAACGTCGGCGTCATCGGCTTCGCCTTCTTCCACGAGCGCGGGACGAACCCGTTCCCCTGGACGAACGACGAGGTCCAGAAGCGCCACGACGCGAATCCCTTCCCCGGTACGTTCGCCACGCCTCCCTGAAAAACAGAGAATCCAGCGCGATCGCGAGCCGCGACGCACCGCGAAAAAATCCGACTACCCATCCTGCCCCGGCCGCGCTACCCCCCCGCCGTGGCGATCGATCTCAACCCCTCCCAGAAGCAGGCGGTCGAGCACGATCTCGGCCCGATGCTCGTGCTCGCGGGCGCAGGCTCGGGCAAGACACGCGTGGTCACCGAACGCATCGGGCGGCTGCTCGGCAAAGGCGTCTCGGCCCAGGCCATCCTCGCGATGACCTTCACCAACAAGGCCGCCGCCGAGATGCACGAGCGCGTCGTGCGCCTCGTCGGCCCGAAGGCCGCGAAGGACCTGAAGGTCTGCACCTTCCACCGCTTCGGCCTCGACACGCTCGGCCAGGAGACACGCGCGCTCGGCCTGCGCGGCACCAAGTTCGCCATCTTCGACCAGGCCGACGCGACGAGCTCGATCCGCGAGATCCTGCGTGATCTCCGCACCACCAAGAACTACGACATCGGGGCGATCCTCGCGCGTATCTCCGCCGCGAAGAACGAGTTCGTCACGCCCGAGGAGTGGCTCGAGCGGCAACGCAAGGGGCGCGGGGTCGACGAGTACGACGAGATCAGCATGCTCGTCTACCCGAAGTACCTCGCCGCGCTGCGCACGTTCCAGGCGTTCGACTTCGACGATCTCATCTGCGAGCTCGTACGACTCTGGAGGAAACGCGCCGACGTGCTCGAAAAGTACCGGATGCGATACCGGTACCTCATCGTCGACGAGTACCAGGACACGAACCACGCGCAGCTCGAGCTCGTGCGTCTCCTCGGCGGCTCGCACCGGAACGTGGTCGTCGTCGGCGACGACGATCAATCGATCTACGCGTGGCGCGGCGCCGACGTGCGAAACATCCTCGATTTCGAGGAGCATTTCCCCGGCGCCAAGGTCGTCAAGCTCGAGCACAACTACCGCTCGAAGAAGCAGATCCTCGACGTGGCGAACTCGATCCTCGCGCGCCAGTCGGGCAAACGTCACACGAAGACCCTCGTGGCCACGCGCGGCGATGGGTCGATCGTGCAGGTCGTCGTGTGCGCCGATCCCGACGTCGAGGCGAGCTTCGTCGCGACCGAGGCGCAGCGGCTCGTCGAGAAGGACGGCGTGCGGCCGAAGGACATCGCCGTCCTTTACCGCTCGAACCTCCAGGCCCAGCCAATCGAGGCGGCGCTGAAGGAGCGGGGCGTGCCGTTTCGTATGATCGGCGGACAGCAGTTTTTCGAGCGCAAGGAGGTCAAGGACCTCATCGCGTACCTCAAGCTCGTGCTCACGCCGGACGATGAAATGGCCCTGCGGCGCATCGTGAATTATCCGGCGCGGGGCATCGGCGAGGTCGCGTTTCACAAGATAACGGCCCACGCGACCGCGCAGGACCTGGGCCTCTGGACCGTCGTGCAACGCGCGCACGCCGTGAAGGAGCTGCCGCCGGGGGCGCTCGAGGGGTGCCGGCAGATCGTGCGGATCATCGAGGGAGGGCGACTCGCGTTCGAGCAAAAGCTGCCGAGCGCGGAGGTCGCGGCCAAGATCTGCGAGGCCGTGGGCCTCAAGGCCGACATCATGGCGGCCTCGGCGAACCCGCAGGTCGCGGCGCGCCGCTGGGGCAATGTCGAGGGCCTGCTGAAGGTCTTCGCGCGCCGCGACGAGCAGGGCAAAGGCGACCGGGAGACGTTCGCGGAGTTCTTGCGGTTCCTCGCGCTCCGCACGGACGAGCAGGATGAAGAGGCCACGGATCGCGTGACGCTCACGACGATGCACGGCGCGAAGGGGCTCGAGTTCCCGTATGTCTTCGTGATCGGCGTCGAGGAGGGTTTTTGCCCGCACTCGCGCACGACGAACGAGCGCGCGACCGATTTCGTCCCGGGCGACGGAGACGCGGCGGTGAGCCTCGAGGAGGAGCGGCGCCTTTTTTACGTGGCTGTCACGCGCGCGCGGGAAAAACTGTTCATGTCGCGTTGCAAGGCGCGCGGGCAACGCGGCAAGCTCATGCCCCGCACGCCGAGCCGATTCTTGCTGGAAATCCCGCAGGAGCTCTACGAGGAGCGCGAGGAGACCACGCCGATCGCGCCGGGCATCGAGAAGACCAAGGCCGGCGCGGCGAACCTGCTCGCGGCGCTGACGTCGCTCCCGGCGGGCGAGCTGCCGATGATCCCGAGGGCGCGGCCGAAGTTTTGAGGGACGAACCCTCCCGCTGATCCTCTTTCGCCCGCGTCGCCGCCGGTGTACTTGATCATTCCTGGAGGTCCCAGGAATGAAGTACGTCGCGATTTTTCTTTCTCTTGCTGGACTCGTTGCATTGTCTCCGGGCTGTGGCGACGACGGCGGGTCGGTCAACACCGGTGGGAGCGGGGGATCGGGCGCCGGCGCCGCGGGCGGCACGGGCGGCACGGGCGGCACGGGTGGCGACGGGGGCGTGGGCGGCATGGGCGGCGCGGGCGGCGCGGGTGGGGGACAAGGTGGAGGGGCGAGCGCATTTTTGAAGTGCGGCGACGCGCCTCCGCCCGGGGCCACGCTCGCGCCCGAGCCGCCGAAATACTCGGGCGACGCGTGCCCCATACTCGTCTCGGGGCACAACATCCTGAAGAGCGGCGGCGCGGACCGCGATTTTCGCCTCGTGTTTCCCACGGAATCGGCGCCCGGGGAGAGCTTGCCCGTGATTTTCCTCTGGCACTGGCTCGGAGGCAGCGCGGACGATTTCTACGAGAGAGGAATGATCCAGGCCGCGGTCGATGGGCAAAGGTTCATCGCGGTGATCCCCGAGTCGAAGGACGACATTACCTTCAAATGGCCGTTCGACGCGACGCAGAGCGGGGCGCGTATGCAGGAGGAGTTCGTCTTTTTCGACGACATGCTCGCCTGTGTCTCCGAGCAGTTCAGCGTGAACAAGGAGTGCGTCGCGAGCGCCGGCGTCAGCGCGGGCGCGCTTTGGACGAGCCAGCTCGCGGGTGGGCGTGGGCAATACCTCTCCTCGATCGTCTCGCTCTCCGGCGGCACGGGTGGCCTCATCAAGCCTTTCCCCAATCCCGAGCACCGCATGCCGGCCATCGTCCTCTGGGGCGGGCCCACGGATACTTGCTTCAGCGTCATGAACTTCGAGACCGCGTCGAAGGACCTCGAGCAAAACCTCGCCACCCGAGGGCATTTCTTCCTCGAATGTGTCCACAACTGCGGCCACGCCGAGCCGCCCATCGACGCCATGGACGGGCTCACGAATTACGGGTCGATGTGGCAGTTCGTCCTCGACCACCCTTCCTGGCTCGGGGCCGGCGAGTCGCCTTATGCCAAGGGTTTGCCCGATATCTTCCCGTCCTGGTGCGGCGTCGGCGCGGCGAGCTCCATGCCCCGCGAAGGGACCTGCCCAAGCGGCCCGGGCTGCTGAACCCGACCGATCCGTGAAACAGCCGGCCTCGGCGACCGCTCCGCGAGCTGGGAGGCCATCCAGGCGGTCCTTCGGGCTGCATGACCCGATCGAAAACCGCATTGGATCCAGAGCACGGACAATATCTGTCCGAGCACGGCACGACTCTCCACACCTGAACAAGGCTTCCGTGATAGACGGACGAGCAGGCTCCTTCCAGGGAGCCCCCCTCGCATGTCCAGCGGTAAGCGCCACACGCCTCCCCCGTCTCCCTACTTCAGCGCGGCTTCGCGCGTGGCCGAGCTCGTCTCGGGCGCCGATCCGGCCGCGCAGAAGGCGCTCGCCGACCGTCACCTCGCGCGGACGCGGCGCCCTCGGTCGGTCAAGGCCATGGCCGCGGTGCGCCCGCCCGAGCGAGGCTCTTACCTGCGCCCCGTCCCGACGCGCTCGCGGGTCCTCAACGCGTTTTTGCACGAGGCCGGGGTGACGGGGCTGTTATCGCCGGACGTCCATGTGCTCGACGAGCAGAGGCTCGCCCCGAGGCTCGTCGAGTTGTCCCGCAAGTACTTCGCGCCCATGGTCGCCGCCGCGGGGAATGTCGAGGCCGCGCTGCGTATCGCCGCCGAGCTCGCCGAGGTCACGAGTGAGCGGGGCGCGCGCCTCGTCGTGCGACGTGCCCTCTCCTCGCCGGGCCCGCTCGGGGCTGTCGCGCGCGACTACGAGGAGCATCGGCGCAAGACCGGCGCTCCGGACAACGACGACCTCGAGGGTCAGGCGATTCTCGCAGCCTTCGCCGGCCGCATCGTGGCGCAGGCTGCGAAGCTCCTTGGCCCCTACGTGCG
>JANMGF010000952.1:0-11438 GCA_031374535.1 Polyangium sp. (in: bacteria) | reverse complement strand
CCAGCGTGATCGCATCGAGATGCTCCTCGGCGAAAATCCGATGCGAGGAGGCGGCCCGGTCCCGCTGGAGCGCGTGGTCGAGGCCGTGACGGTCGGTGAAACCTATTTTTTTCGCGAGCCGATGCAAATCGACGCGCTCGTGCGGCGGGTGCTGCCCGAGCGCGCGCAGATCGCGCCGAGGGGGCGGAAGCTCCGGGTGCTCTCGGCAGGCTGCTCCTCGGGCGAGGAGCCGTATACGATGGTGATCGCGGCCGAGGTGGCCATCCCCGATCTCTCGCCGCTCCTCTCGATCACGGGGCTCGATTTGAACGGGCTTGCCGTCGAGAAGGCGCGACGCGCGCGGTACTCGCCCTGGGCCTTGCGCGGGGCCTCGGCGGAGATACGCGACCGGTATTTTCGGAAAGACGGCGATGCCTTCGTCCTCGACCCTCGGATTCAGGGCCGCGTGCGTTTCGAGGAGGGCAACCTGCTCGAGGTGCTCGCCCGCGCGCCGGAGGCCTCCTTCGACGTGATCTTCTGCCGCAACGTGCTCATTTATTTCTCGGAGCGCGCGCTCCACCGGGCGCTCGCGGCCTTCATCCGGGCGCTCCAGCCCGGGGGGTATCTTTTCCTCGGCCACAGCGAGTCCTTGCGCGGGGTGTCCGACGATTTCGATCTCGTGCACGAGCACGACGCATTTTATTATCGATTGAAGGATCCGAGCACGGCCACGGCCACGGCCACGGCCACGATGGCCCCCTCCTCGCCGTTCTTGAGGCCCGCGTCCGAGCCGCCAGGCAAGGACCCCGCAGCGCCGCCCGCGCCCGAGGAAGGCGCGCTCTCGTGGGCGGAGGAGATCGATCGCGCGACGCAGCGGATCGCCCGCATCACGGAGACGCGCGGGGCGGAGGACGCGGCGAATGCGGCGCGTACGTCGGCGGGGGTGCCGGACGCGCTCGCGCGTGCGCTCGATTTGCTCGAAGCGGAGCGGCACGACGACGCGCTCCTCGCGGTGGCAGCCGCAGGCCCCGACGCGCCCCCGGAGATCGAGCTGTGCCGGGCTGCGATTTATGGAGAAAAAGGCCGATTGCGGGACGCCGAGCGCACGCTGGGGACGCTCCTCGCGCGCGGGCAATGCGAGACGGGGGCGCATTACCTGCTCGGGCTCCTTCGCGAGAACGAGCGCGACCTCGAGCGGGCGACGTGGCATTACCGCGAGGCGAAGCGCAGGGATTCGCGGTTTGCGCTCCCCTACCTGCGGCTCGGGATGATGCTCCGAAGGCAGGGCGACGACGCGCACGCCCGGGTGGAGCTCGAAAAGGCGCTCGATCTGCTCCACCGCGAGGATCGGTCGCGGATCGTGATGTTCGGTGGAGGTTTCCGGAGGGAAGTCTTGCTCGAGCTGTGCAGAGCGCAGCTCGGCGCCCTCGGTGCCCTGAAGCGAGGTCCGACGCCCGTGTGATCCCGGCGTCGAAGAGGGAGGATGCTTCATGAACAAGTCGTGGACGGTCGGTCAGCAAATCGCGGCGGGGTTCGTGCTCCCGCTCCTCATCCTGATCACGCTCGGTGGTTTTTCCTATCAAAGCACGCAGCGGCTCCTGTTGACCAGCGAGTCCGTCACACATGCCCATGAAGAATTGACGGGATTGTCGAGTTTCCTCGCGGCGCTCGACGAGACCGAGACCGGCAAACGAGGATTCGTGATCACGGGCCGCGAAGATTTCCTCGATCCCTACCGCGTGGGAAAAAAAGCCGTCAGCATCGAGCTACGACAGCTCGAGAATCTCTTCGGCGACGATCCGGACCAGAAGCAACGGGTCGAGAGCATCCGGCCCCTCGTGGAGGAGCGCCTGCGCGAGATCGACGAGACGATCGAGGCGCGCAGGAGCCGCGGGTTCGACGCGGCGCTGAAGATCGTGCTCGAGGGCAATGGCCCGAAGGTGATGGAGCAGATCCGGCGCATCGTGTCCGATATGAAGGGGCACGAGCACACGCTCCTCACGGCGCGGAACGCGGAGGCAAAGCAGGCCGCCGCGTGGCTGAGCCAGATCCTGGTCTTCGGTACGCTCGCGGCCGTGGTGATCGTCGCGACCGTCGCGTTCATGGTGATCCGCGGGCTCGGGACGCGGATCGGCGCGGCGGTGCAACACATCCAGAGCGCGTCGGCCGAGCTCGAGGCGGCCGCGACCCAGCAGGTCAAGGGCGCAAAAGGGCAGGTCTCGGCGGCGACCGAGGTGAGCACGACGGTGCGCGAACTCGTCACGACGTCGCGCCAGATCTCGGAGAGCGCGCAGCGGGTGACGCAGGTCGCGAGCGAGACGGCGTCGGCGGCCAATGGCGGCAACAAGACGGTCGAGGGCGCGCAAGACGCAATCGAAGCGGTCCGGCAGCAGGTCGACCAGATCGTCGGGCACATGCTCGATCTCGGCCGCAAATCCCAGGAAATCGGCGGCATCCTCGATATCGTCTCGGAGCTCTCCGAGCAGACGAACATCCTGGCGATCAACGCCACGATCGAGGCGGTGGGCGCGGGAGAATCGGGGCGGCGCTTCGGGGTCGTCGCGGGCGAGATCCGCAAGCTCGCCGATCGCGTGGGCGGGTCGGCGAAGGAGATCCGCCGGCTCATCGAGGAGATCCGGGCCGCGGCGAACACCACGGTGATGGCCACCGAGGACGGCGCGAAAGCCGTGGAGGCCGGGACACGTCGTTTCGGCGAGGTGGCGCAGAGCTTCCGGCGGATCGTCGAGTATGTGGGATCGACCGCCCAGGCTTCGCGTGAAATCGAGCTGAGCACGAAGCAACAAACGAGCGCGATGGAGCAGGTGGCCTCGGCCATTGCCGACGTCGCCCAGACCGCACGGGAAAGCGAGGCTGGGTCGTCGCAGACCTTGACCACCGCATCCCAGCTCTCCGGGTTGTCCCAGGAGCTCGTGCGTCTCATCCGGCGCGTGGAGCAGACCGCGTTGGCGTCATCGAATTGACATTCCGGCGAACGTCATGAGCATGATGAACACGAAAAGAACAGGGATCACGGGGGATACGCGTGGGGAGGTTTCCTCGGCGGGAGCCATTGCAGCGGCGCCGGAGCGTCACGTGACGGAGCTGCGTCACGCATTCGACGCCTCGTTCGCCGCGCCGCCCCGCGACGCGGACACGTCGGGAGAGCTCGTCCTCGCCATTCGCGCGGCGGGCCACGGGTACGCGATCCGGCTGCGCGACATCGACGGCGTCCACGAGTGTCGCAAGGTCGTATCGTTGCCCCAGAGCCCGCCCGGCCTGCTCGGCGTCACGGGCATCCGCGGCCGGCTCTACGCCGTACACGCGCTCTCGTCGCTCCTCGGCCTGTCGTCCCGCGAAAAACCGCGCTGGCTCCTGGTCGCGGGCGGGCAGGAGCCCGTGGCGCTCGCCGTGGAGGCGATCGAGGCCTGCCTGGAGGTGAGCCCGGCCGATCTCGTGCCCGCGGAGGGGGCGAAGGGCGGTGAGGCACATATTCACGAAATCGTCACGCTGGACGGGCGCGCGCGCGGGGTGCTCGTGCTCGATTCGCTGGTGACGCTCGCCAAGCAAAGGGCGGGAGATCGCCGCGGGGGAACGCAATGAGCCAATCCCTGGAGAAAGCCCGATGAACGAGCTCGAGGATTATTTCCGGGAAGAGGCGGGCGAAATCGTGGAGGGTCTCACGCGGGATCTCCTCGCGCTCGAGAAAAACCCGTCCGATATGGCGACCCTCACCCGGTGTTTGCGGCTCGCGCATACGCTGAAGGGCGCGGCGCGCGTGGTGAGGCAGACGCGTATCGGCGAGATGTCGCATACCATCGAGGACGCGCTCGCCCCGTTCCGGGACGGCGAGGACCCGATCACCAGCGATTACGTGAGCGACCTCCTGCGGATCCTCGAACGGATGCGCGAGGAGATCGCCCTGCTCGGGGCAACGAGGAGGGAGGGCGGGGGCGAACCGGGCGGGGCGACGTCGCCCACGATCGACGATCGGCTGGAGACAGTGCGCGTCGACATCGCCGACATGGACGACCTGCTCGAAGGTTTGTCCGAGGCGTCGATCCAGCTCGGCCCCCTGAACACCGGGTTCGCCTCGCTGCAAAACGCGCAGCGGATCGCGGTCCTCTTGCGGGAAGAGCTGGAGCAGGGGCACGGACCCAAGGAGCGCGGGGCGGGAGCGCGGCTCCAGGCGACGCTCGCCGAGATCGCGCAGACCCTCGTCCACGCGGAGCGGGACATCGGCGCGGCGCTCGGTCGGATCGAGCGGGAGCTCGGCGAGGTGCAGTCGCGCGCGGCGACGTTGCGGCTCCTGCCGGTGGGCGCGATCCTGGGCACGCTGGAGCTCGCGACGCGCGACACGGCCGAGACGCTCGGCAAGGACGTGAGCTTCTCGGCGAAGGGCGGCGACGTGCGCCTCGAAGGGCACGTGCTCTCGGCGGTGCGGGACGCGCTCTTGCACGTGGTGCGCAACGCCGTCGATCACGGGATCGAATCGTTCGAGGAGCGGGCCCTGCTGGGCAAACCGGAGGTGGGCCGCATCCACCTCGACATCGAGCGGCGCGGCCGGAAGGTCGCGTTCCGCTGCGCGGACGATGGACGCGGGATCGACGTCGCGGCCGTGCGGAAGGCCGCGCAGCGACGGGGGCTCGTCAGCGATACCGATGCGCTCGACGAGCAAGCGACGCTCGCGCTGGTCTTCCGCTCGGGGCTCACGACGGCCACGGAGGTGACGGAGATCTCGGGGCGCGGCGTCGGGCTCGACGTGGTGCGCGAGGTGGCGGAGCGGCTGCGTGGAACGGTCCGGCTGGAGAGCAAGGTCGGTGTCGGCTCGCTCATCGAGATCGAGGTGCCGGTGTCGCTCTCGTCGATCCCGGTGCTGTCGGTGGTGTTTGGTGGATCGACGGCCCTCGTTCCGCTCGACGCGGTGCGCGGGACGCGGCGCGTGACGATGTCCGAGCGGCTGCAAGCGCCCGACGGCGAGCGGATCCTCTTCGGCGATCGGGCCGTACCGTTCACGCCGCTCGCGGCGGTTCTCTCCCCCGAGAACGAGTCACACCTCTCGCAGGCGTGCTCGGCGGTGATCGTGCAGTCGGGTGATACGTGGATCGCGCTCGGCGTGGATCGGCTGCTCGGTACGATGGACGTCGTGCTCCGGCCGCTTCCGCCGGGCGCGGGGGCACCTCTGGCCGTCGCGGGCGCGGCGTTCGATGCGCAGGGCGATCCGCTGCTCGTGCTCGATCCGGCGCAGCTCTCGCGCGTCACCACACGCAAGGATCCGACCGCGTCTCCGGCGCGGCGCATGCCCCCGGCGCGCCTGCCGATCCTGGTCATCGACGACTCGCTCACGACGCGGATGCTCGAGCAAAGCATCCTCGAGTCCGCGGGGTACGAGGTGGATCTCAGCGCGTCGGCGGAGGAGGGCCTGCGCAAGGCCAAGTCGCGCAAGTACGGCCTCTTCATCGTGGATGTCGAGATGCCGGGCATGAACGGCTTCGAGTTCACGGCCACGACGCGCGCCGATCCAGCGCTGCGGGAGGTGCCCGTCATCATCGTCACGTCGCTCGCCCAGACGACGGATCGCGACAAGGGCCGCGACGCCGGAGCCTCGGCGTACATCGTGAAAGGGGAGTTCGACCAGAAGCACTTCGTCCGGAAGGTGGCCGAGCTCCTCGGGGCGACCTCATGAGCAAGACGCGTGTTCTCGTCGTGGAAGACTCGCTCACCGTGCGATATCGGCTCGTGCAGGCGCTCGCGGCCGATCCAACGTGCGAGGTGGTGGGCGAGGCGGACAACGGGGCGCGCGGCATTGCGCTCTGCGAGTCCCTGCGCCCCGACGTGATCACGCTCGACATGATCCTGAGGACGGGCACCGGCGTCGAGGTGACCGAACACATCATGGCGTACTGCCCGACGCCGATCGTGATCGTTTCGGCCTCGTTCAATCGCGGCGAGTTGATCAAGACGTACGACGCGCTCCGGGCAGGCGCGCTCGAGGTGATCGAGAAGCCGACGGGGGACGAAAGCGACGAGGACTGGGCGCGGCGCTTCGTGGAGACGGTGAAGCTCGCGGCGAAGATCCGGGTGATCACGCACCCTCGCGCCAAGCTGAAGTCGAGCCCGAACCTGCCGCAAGCGCCCTTGCCGGTGGGTCCACGCGCGCGCACGCCGGAGCGGTCGATCCCGTCGTCGTCGTATGGCCTGCCCACCCGCGCCCCGATCACGCCCGTGCCGATGCCGCTCTCGGAGCTCGGCACCAGCACCACGCACTCGCTCGTCGCGATCGGCGCCTCCACGGGCGGCCCGGGCGCGCTCGTGCAGATCCTGCGTGAGCTCCCCGAGAGTTTTCCGCTTCCGGTGCTGCTCGTGATCCACATCGGCCTGCCCTTCGGACGCGCGTTCGCCGAGTGGCTCGACGGCATGGTGCCGCTGCCCGTCGTGGAGGCGAAGCACGGCGACGTGTTGCCTTTGCCGGGCGCTGCGCGTGTCCTGATGGCCCCTCCCGAGCGGCACCTCACCTTGCGTGGAGGGCGGCTCTGGCTCGATGAGGGGCCGGAGCGTCACTCGTGCAGGCCCTCGGTCGACGTCCTCTTCGAGTCGGTCGCTGCGGAGGTCGGCAAGGGCGCGATCGGCTGCTTGCTCACGGGGATGGGCAAGGACGGCGCGCTCGGCCTGCTCGCGATGAAACGAGCGGGCGCGATGACGCTCGTGCAAGACGAGTCCACGTCGGTCGTTTTTGGCATGCCGCGGGAAGCGATCCGGCTCGGTGCTGCGAGTCGTATCCTCCCCATCGGTGATTTTGGACGCACGCTGCTCGCGCTCGGCCGGGGAGGTCGCGGCGCAAACGGGAAGGAGGAGGGTCGATGAAGCCGCATGTCCTCGTGGTCGACGACAGCCTCACGGTCCGCATGGATCTCCGCGGCGCGTTCTCCGCCGCGGGCTTCACCGTGACGGCCTGCGAGAACAAACGAGCCGCGGAGATCGCCCTCCGTGAGCGCAAGTTCTCGGTCGCCGTGCTCGACGTGATCCTCCCCGATGGCAACGGCATCGAGCTGCTCCGCATGATCCGCGAGCAGGGCGATCTCGCGCGTTTGCCCGTGATCATCCTCTCCACCGAGGCCGAGGTGCGCGACCGCGTGAAGGGCATGGAAACGGGCGCCGACGAGTACGTGGGCAAACCCTACGACATCACCTACCTCATCCGACGCGCGCGCTCGCTCTGTGAACGAACGACGGGCGAAGACGGATCGAACATCGCTGCCGGCCGCCGGATCCTCGCCGTCGACGACAGCCCCACGTTCCTCACCGAGCTTGCCTGCAAGCTGCGCGAGGACGGTCACGACGTCGTGCTCGCGCGCTCCGGCGCCGAGGCGCTCGACCTGCTCGCCGTGCAGGCCGTCGACTGCGTGGTGCTCGATCTCGTGATGCCCGAGGTCGACGGGATCGAGACCTTACGAAGGCTCCGGCGCATGCCCGGACGCGAGTCGACGCCCACGGTGATGCTCACGGCGAGCGAGGATCCAGCGCATTTGCGAAGCGCCACGGACGCGGGTGTCGACGACTTCGTCCGCAAGACCGTCGACCTCGACTCGGTCCGCGCGAAGATCCGGAACCTGCTCCGCAAGCGACGCGCCGCGCAGGAGGCCGCAGCGCCGCCGCGACCGAACGACGCGGAAAAACCGCCGCTCTCGCGCCCGGGCAGCGCTGGTTCGTCCGATGGATCGTTTCTCTCGCGTGTCCTCGGCGCGACGGGGCTCTCGCCCGTGCTCGCGCGTAGCGTGGTTTCGAAGGCTTGCGCGCGCGCCGGTGTGGATGGAAACGCGCTCTCGAGCGAGGGCCTGCATCGCGCGTTGCCGTGCATCCGCGAGGCCCTCCACATGTTTTACCCGGCCGAGGAAGCTTCGCGCCGCGCCAAGTTGATCGCGGTGTTGATCGCGCCCGGCGACCAACCGAAGGCGTGATCGCGGCGGGCGCGCTGGGGGTCGCCGTGTCGCACTGCATTGGCGTCGATCACCTCTTGCATGGAGCGCTCTACGTAGCCCCTGCTCGGCAGCAATTTGCGTGATCGCCTTCTCTTGCAGGAAGCACTGGTGGAGGAGGTCCTGCTTCTCCGGCGACAACGCGAGGAATGCAGCATTCGCCGATGCGAGGTCGTCGTAGCTCCGCGCTTCCTCGCCTGCGCCCACAATAGTGGGCAGATCCTCGGGTGCGATCGGCTGTTCTCGTCGGCTTACGCGCAATTCGCGAAGGACCAGCCGCCGGACGATCTCGCATAACCACGAAAGCCAGCCGCGGTTATCTTCCGGATCAGGTCGTTGCGATTTTTCTTTTCCGCATGCCACGACGAACGCATTATGGACGACGTCATCCACATGATTCGCATTGGACATCCCACGCCGCGCCACATTCGTCATCACGCGCATGTATCGAGCGATCCGCGCCTCGGGCAGCCCGAGCGTATTGCACGGTGCGGTGCTTGGATCGGATACCGCTACGCCGGGAGGCGTGTCCGCCGGGGTCTCGGCTTCTGTGATGGGAGAGGTGCGCACATCCCTGGATGTCAGCACGGGGGGCGATCTCTGAAAAAATTCGACGGGCCAGATCTTTTTTTCAACGGGAGGGGTGGCACGGGGAGGTGGGGGACGCGGGCGGCGCTGCTCGTGTGTTTGGCCGGGCTCGTGCTCCTGCCGGGGCGGGCATGGGCGGAGGAGATGCCGCTCCATCGGCTCGACTTCGAGGCGGATCGGTCGCTCCCCGCCTGCAACCAGCGGGGCGACTTCATCGCGGCGCTGACGAGCTGGGTGCGGCTGGGTGTGCTCGACCCGGAGGCGTCGCGTGTGCTCGAGGTGCGGGTGAGGCGGCTGGCGGAGGGGGGCAACCGGAGCCGCTTCCGCAGCCGCCTCCGCAGCCGCTTCCGCAGCCACAGCCGCTTCCGCCTCCGTCGTCCATGCCGAAGCGGTTTTTCGTGGGGGCCGGGGTCGGGGCCTTCTTGAATGTGGCGCCCGAGCCGTGTTTCGCGCCGCGGGTGGCGGTGGGGTGGAACGTGACGCCGCGGTGGGTCCTCGCGCTGGATTTTGCCGCGTGGCCGTTGATGACGGCGAACCCGCAGGAGGGGCCCACGGCGGTGGATGTGGAAACATACCTGGGGACCGCGGCCGGGTGTTACCGGTTCGGGCGGTTCTTGACGTGTGGGCTGGTCGCGGGAGGGGTGCTGCTCGGGAGCGGGACGAACCGGCCGTATGGCCAGTGGTACGCGTCTCCGATGTTTGGACTGGGCGGGCGCGTCGCGGCAGAGATCCCCATCTCGGCCAGGTTCACATGGAGCACGAATGTGGACGGACTCGGCTTCGTCATCCCGCAACGGCTGGTTGTGAAGGGTGTGTCCTTCTCGGAGCCGGTCCCGCTGGCGATGAGCGTCGCGACTTCGATCGTATTCGCGTTCTAGCGGGTCAAGACGTGGGCGCCGCGCAACATACGGTTGCGGGTTTGTCAAGGGTCAGTTCGCCGATGGCTTCGCCGCCGCCCGGGGTGCAGGTGCCCTTCGTGTAGTTGAGGAGCTCGGCCGCCTTTCCGCTGAGCTGAGTGCCAGGCATCAAGGGGATGCAAGGCGCGATCATCCCCGCGTAGATGTATCCCTTCGTGTCCATCGTACAGCCCCCGGCGTGGAACGCGTGCCATTCGACCTCACACGTCCCGCCCGTCGGCGACCCGCACGTGCAAGCCGAGCACTCGCGATCGTCCTTGATCTTTCCATAAAGGACGTGCCGCTCCCCGCCCCACCCCTCGGGGCACAGGTGCTCCCCCTCGCGGAAGATACAAGAGGCGTAGTCGTCGCTCCCCGGCCCGCAAACCTTCCCCTCCTGCTCGGCGCAACTCGGCCACGGCTTGTCGCTGGTGCACACGCGGCCGAAGGGCGTCTCGGGTCCGCCGTTCCACAACCTCGGGACGGGACCGAGCGGCTCCGCCGAGGATCGAGGCGTGCAAGGTTGCTCCTCGATCACCGGAGTCGAGATCGTGATCGACTGGACGCATGGCACGCCGCCGCAGAGAGTAGAGGAGAGGATCGACTTCTCCTGATTGCAGGTGCCGTCCCAATCCACGGGAGGATCGAAGTTTGTCTTGACACCACCCCCCGGGTCGTCGCAGCCGGTGGAGCTGACGGTCCAGGTCTCCGGCAGCTTGCACGTCCCCTCCGGCGCGTCGCATGTGCACGCGGCGCACGAGAGAGGAGGCGGCGCGGGCAGGCCATCAAACGCGACACGCGGCGCGTGTTCGGGGCACGGCGGAGGCTCGCGCCAGTCGGAGAAGAAGGCGACTTGGTGCCAGTCTTGGGGGGCCTCGAGGACGCACGCGTCGCCCACGCAGAGCGAGGACGTGCCGCCATCTGCACCCGCATCGGAGCACTTCTCCGGAAGTGGCGGCGGGCCATCACACGCGTTGGGGCAGTCCCAGGGAATAGGTTTGGACTCGTAGAACCCGGGACGGTCCGGGTCGGGACACGCTTCGGGAAACGGGCATGGACAGCAGCGGGCGGAAACCTCCGGGGGGCAGTCGCCGCCGGGGTCGTTGGTAAGTCCGCATCCCGATCCTACGATGCCCGCCGCTCCCCACCCTGCCGCGATCATGAGTGCGATGCCGAATGCCTTGCGCATAGTGCGATCCTACCGCGCTCCCAGCTCGTCGCGCAATAGCGCAGACAAACCAGCGTCTCACGGTGCCGACGCTGTTCCGTCGAGAAAGGTGGAGGGCCGACGCGGGGGAATCGGCGCGTTCTTGGGTTGAGGAACGGACCCCACGTCGGTCCTCCGGGGAGGGTTACTACCGCAGACAAACCCAGCCGTCAAGACCGGAGACAAACTTTTTCACTTCCGGGACGAACGGGGGAGGGTATCCAGCCGCGTGGACGCGTCAGGCGTCCTCGCAGGAGAAGCGCGCCAGGAACTTCTCGGGCAGGGTGCTATAGCGATTCTTGGTCTTCGACTTCTCCCGCTCGAAACATTCGCGACATCTGTCCTTGCACCCCAGCCGCTTCCACAGGATCGCAGCAAAGGCAAACCGCGGCGGCGGGGCGGGCGCGGGTTCGTCCTTCTCCTCGCCCGTCGCGACGCGCGGATAGCCCCCCGCCGGCCTCGGCGGGACACGCGTCGCCGGCCGACATGCCTGCGCCGTGCCCTTCCTCCGCCGGACCTGCCGTCTTCGCCGTGACGAGACCACTCAACCCACCCCCGATGATCCCGACCGATGCCAAACGCGCCTCCGTGTGGTGCAAGAAAGAAGGCCGGATGTTACGGCAAAGGGGGGGCGGAGGGCCAGGGAGGGGTGCGGGGGGCTTCGGGGGGCGGGGGCGAATGGGTTTGTCTGGCCCCTTCCCGCGGTCTGTCGGATCGTGTAGCGTGCTCTGCCGTGGCTCGCTGGTCTACCTCCGAAATTCTGGCCGCCTTGTCATGCGTCGCTGGTGTCGTTTG
>JANMGF010000838.1:0-1884 GCA_031374535.1 Polyangium sp. (in: bacteria) | reverse complement strand
AGGCGGCCTGACGACCGAAAGAAGGGAGGGAAGACCATGAAAGAGCCGACCGGCTATGGAATGAACCGGACGGGGATCGGGACGAGCCCCATCGACGCGAAGGAGCTCATCGACGCCTCCGAGGCCGCCGTGCCGAGCGCGGAGGGCGATGCGTCGGGGATCGCGAGCCTGCGGATGTCGTATGCCTCGGCGTCGGGCATCGTGGGCACGATGCCGCCGCCCTCGACCGTGAAGGGGGCCGTGAAATCGGTGCTCGAAGGTTTCACCAAAAACCCGGCCGTTTTCCTGGACAAGCTCGCCGAGCGCCTCCAGTTCGAGCGGACGGGGACACGCATGTACGAGGGCGTGCTCGCCAAGTTCGACGCGGTGGGCAGCTACGACGGCGGCCCGACGCGCGAGATACTCGAGGAGTTCCACGACGAGGAGCTTCGGCATTTCCACGTGCTGCGGAGCGCGCTGGAGAGCATGGGCGCCGATCCGACGGCGCTGACGCCTTCGGCCGACGTCGCCGCGGTCGAGGGAAGTGGCCTGCTGCAGGTCATCAACGATCCCCGCACGACGCTGCCGCAAACGCTGCACGCGATCCTCGTGGCAGAGCTTACCGATAGCGAGGGCTGGGACATGCTGGTCGAGCTCGCGACGAGCATGGGGCACGAGGCGATGGCCGACGATTTTCGCGACGCCTTGCGCGCCGAGGAGCGGCACCTGGCGCACGTGCGGCAATGGGTCGCCAACCACATGCTGCAGGATGCCGAAGGAAAAATGCAGCAGGCGGCCTGATCGGAAGGCCGGTCAGAACCGGAAGGGGGGCATCTCCACGAAAAAGGCCGGCGAGAGCTGGCCCGGCGGGATGTCCCCCTTGCCAGGGTCCTTTTCGGTCGTGAGCGCGTACGTGATACCCCCGGCCGCGCCCCCGACCACCACCACGCCGATCGCCGTCCAGAACCACCATTTCGCGTAAATCGGCGGCGACTTTTCGAGCACGAGCGCCACCGTGCGTTGTTCGCCCGCGTTGACGATGACGCTGGTCTCGTAATCCATAGAGCCCGGGTGCCGCGCGAGGATCTTGTGGGTCCCCGGCGGCACGAGCGTCTCGAGGGGCGCCTGCCCCGCGCTCGTCCCGTCGACGAAGACCGTCACGCCCGTCTTTGGCGCCTGGATCAGGAGCTTGCCCACCTTGGCCTTGCTCTGGAGCTGGGCGTCGATGACGTACGCGCCGCCGCCGGGCAGGTCGACGCGGGCGCGATACGGGAAAAACCCTTCCGCCTCGACGATCACCTCGGCCGGCCCTGCCTTCAGCGCGAGGGGTTTGTCGAGGGGCGACATTCCTGCCACGACCTCACGCACGAGGACCCGCGCGCCCTCGACGTTCACCTTCACGGTGAGGCGTGAGATCCGCTTTTCGACGCTGGCGATACGCGCTTCGAGGCCCGGCACCTTGGCGAGCAGATCGGGCGGCGCTTGCGTCTTGAAGGCCGTGAGTTTTTCGAGCGCCTCCGGCAGCCGGTCGAGCGCTTCGAGGGCCCGGCCCATGTTGTAGAGCAGCGCCGGCTCCGGATTCAATGCATACGCCTCGCCATAGGCCTCGAGCGCGTCGACGGCCCGGAGCTTGTCCATGGCCTTGTCCCCCTCGGCTTTGCGCTCTTTGGCGCGGGCCACGAGGGCGGGATCGGGCGATCCCTGCGCCGCGGCTTCCGGCGTGGGCGTGTCGGCCAGAGCCGGCGCGGCCCATGTCGCGAGCGACGTGACGAGGAGGAGGGAAAGGCCAGCACGGACGCGGTTTCGGCTCATGGCGCCATCCTAGAGGTGGAGGGGATCGTCCGCTGGAGGCGGCGGCTTGGAAGGGAGCTTTGGCGTCGGGGTGGGGGCCGCGGTGGCCGTTGG
>JANMGF010000803.1:0-6708 GCA_031374535.1 Polyangium sp. (in: bacteria) | reverse complement strand
GGCGCAGGCAAGGCAAGCAGCTCTTCGTGATGGCCGGCGGCGTGGTCCGGCGCGGCAACAAGAAGGCGCAGCGGACGATCGGCAAGGGCGTCCTCGTGCCCGACACGTACTTCAAGATCGTGGTGGTGCTCGACCCCCGCGAGGGCCCGGACGACGTGACGGCATCGACGCCGGTCTACGCGGTCCTGATGCCGAATGACGAGGGCATCCAGAACGAGGGGTGGGAGAAGTACCGCACGACGGTGGACGAGATCGAGCGGCGCACGGGCTACGACTTCCTCTCGGAGGTGCCCGAGGCGATCCAGGAGGAGATCGAGGCGAGGAAGGACCTCTAGGTCTCCACGAGCTTCGTGGTCACACCGAGCCACTCCCCTGACGGATGCCGCCCGAGCACGACGGCCTCGATCTCGACCTTCCCCACCCGATACACGCGTAGATCCAAAAGCTCCCGCTCGAGCAGCCCGAAGAGCGCCCGGAACCGCCCGGCTGCGTCGTCGTCGCCCTCGACCAGGCCCTCGAACAAGGACGCCGCGCTGATCTCCTCCACCGGCGTTTCCGCGGGCAGGCTGCGGGCGTGGAGGAGAGCCTCGGGCGTCGGCGCCTCGTCGCCGAAGCGGTAGGCCTCGATCGGGAAGTCCGACTCGCTCGGGAACAAGAGGCCGGCCGTGGCCTCCTCGATCGACTGCAAAAGCGCGCTCTTCTGCTGCTGCCCCATCATCCGTCGGCTCCTCCGTGCGCGCGCATTCGATGCACGTAAGGCGG
Source organism: Polyangium sp. (in: bacteria) (assembly GCA_031374535.1). Taxonomy (GTDB): domain Bacteria; phylum Myxococcota_A; class Polyangia; order Polyangiales; family Polyangiaceae; genus Polyangium. Next base: position 5,946 of record JANMGF010000803.1, on the reverse strand, counting down.
GACATGTCAAGGGGGTCGCCTTCATCCCCGATGCCCGATGGATAGGGCTTGGGCGGCAAGACCATCCTGTCGGTGTCCGGTCGGTCGGGGGAGGGCGGGGTCCTCCCGCATCATCGCCCCACCTCATCGAAGGAAGGGCCCCCCGCGTTACGGGCGGCCCCGGATCTCGAGCGCTTGGATCTCGGCCACGGTGCGCATGGGAAAGCGCTCGGCGAAGTATGCGTACTCGCGGACCGGATTGTAGCGGAGGCCTCCGCCGGCCATCACGGCTCCGCGACACGCATCGATTTCGAGCACGCGCCCGCTCGGGTCCTCGTGGACCGGCCATGACATAGGGAACCCCTCGCCTGCCTTGTGGGACGGACGCTCCCACCAACCGTACTTCCGGACATCGCTCCCCGTGTACTGGGTCGGCAGATCGAAGATCACCCGCATCAGCACGAACAGCCCCGACATCTTGGCGTCGTCGTATTCAAGGTAGTCACCATAGGCCCGGAGATAACTTTCGAGCACGGGCAGTTGCACGCACCGCGGGGCGCGCGCCATCTTGATCGCCGCCGCCTTGAGGCCGCCGTAGTCGACCTGCACCGAACGGTCGATCGTGCTCTGCCAGTCGGGGAGCTGATGCGCGAGATCGTTCGCGAAGCCGCGGATCTCGTGCCGGCTCAACGTAGAATCCCAGTTGCTGCACTCGGAGGGGACTCGCGGGACGAACCCCGGCGGGTGCGGGCAGCAAGCGGAGGCCATCAGGCCCAAGGAGGCCATCCCGAGCCATCGCGCGACGAGGACCCCGCGACGAAGGCCGTCGGAGACACATATTGCTTTCACGGTGCCTCCCGGATCTCCAGCGCTTCGATTTCGGCCGGGGTGCGTGGAGGAAAGTGAGATCGTGTCGTCCAATGGTAGAACTCCTCGACCGGGTGATAATAGAAGTTGCCACCTTTGGACTTTGGGCAACGCGCGATTTCGAGCGCGCCCCCCTTGGGATGAACGTGGACGGGCCATTGGACGTCATACCACTTCGTCTTCTTCGTCGCCTTGTCCTCGTCGGGGCGGTCGCAAGCGTAGGGGGTGCCGACGTATGCGCGGGCATCGGAGGGGAGCACGAAGAGGACCCGAAGCAGCAGGAACAGGCCCGACACTTTGGCCACCTTGGCATGGCGGGGATATTCCCTCAGCACGGCCCGCTGCACGCACTCGGGCATCGCCGCCAGCTTGATCGTCGCCGCCTTGAGGCCTCTGTAGTCGAGGTGGACCGAAGGATCGGCCGTGCTCGTCCAGTCGGGGAGCTCGTCGCGGAGCTCGATCGCGAGGCGGCGGATCTCGTCCGCGCTCCCGTCCGGATCCCAGCGGCTGCACTCATTGGGGCGGCTCACGACACGGCTTGATGAGGGCGGGCGTGGGCAGCAGTGTGCGGAGGTCATTGCCAGCAGTGCAATCCCAAGCAACCGAGAGGTTGTGATCCGTGCCGGTCCCATCCCAGAAGGGGGGCTGTGTCGTCGTCGAGCGCCGGTCTTCGGCCAAGGTCTCTCCGTTCTTGCGGATGAAATCCGCGGGCAGCGTGCCTTCATAAAATCTGGCCTTTCCTAGGAACGTATCGACATCCGCCGTGTTGGAGCGCGTGACGTTCTGTCGAGGAAGTCGGACGTGATCTCTTCGGCGGGGCTCGACGGGTCCGGAAAGCCGTTGAACTTGAGCCCATCCCCGCAAGCAGGGAGCAGGGCGGCGACGACGGCAAGGAGCGGGAGGGAGACGCGCATCGGCGTCCGAGCGTACAGCGCTTTCGCAGCGACCGTCCACGGAAAGCATGGCTCGAGCGTGGGGAATGGCGGGCAGCGTCGTCGTGAGCCGAGGGAGCAGCATCCGCAGGTCCGGGGTGTGCCGCGGGTCGAGATTCCCGATGTGTCGGGCGTCTCGGGGGCGTTTGATCCGGGGAAGGATCCGTATGCCGCGTATGCGACGACGCGGATCGGCATTGGATTCGTGCCGTATGCGGGGCCGGCGCTGTCCTCGCGACGCATCCCTATCGCACGCTCTGGAAGCGAGAGCGGGACCGGGAGCGGCAAGCGGGGTATACGTCCGGCGCGCGGGTATGGATGGAGAATTCCAGGGTGAACGCAGCAGGCACTGTGGAACGCGGAGATCCCGGCTCTCCACCGCCTTGCTTGTTCCTGGGGAGAGCGCGCATTCGTGTTACCTTCGACGACGATGCTTTCCTGGACGCCACGCTGGTCTTCCCGTGCGAACCCTCCGCGCGCGTTTTTTCGCTCGTCCGAGGCCCTCTTCGTGCTGCGGGAGCGAGGCTGGGTCACGATCCCGAGATCCGGCCCTCTCACGATCCACGATCACCAGGGCGCACGGCTGCTCGGCCTCGTGCAATCCCGGAGCGGCGTGCTCTGGGCCCTCGATACATGGGGCGCCGTGCTCCGCCGGGAGGGCTCCTCGTGGCGCCCTGCCGACGCGGCGAAGGTCCGCAATTTCACGTCTCCGAACGGACGATGTGCGCTCCTCGCCGCGACCCAGCGCGACGGTGGCCCCTCCCTGCCGCACGACCTTCCGCATGTCGATGTCGTCGAGGGTCATACGCTCTTCCGGTGCACCGCGCGCGGCCCCGAGATCCTGTGGCGAGGTTCTCGGGACACGAAGGTCATCCATCAAGGAGACTTCATCCCGCTGGAGAAGCTCCTCGACGGCCTATCCCTGCGCCTGCTCGCCGCCGGCTCTCTCTCCGACGGCGCCGCGCTCGTCGTCGACGGGAGCGGCGCGCTGATACGCGTGACGTCCGACGGTCGCGCCGAGTGCATTCGCGCGGGCACGGCGTACCGCTACTATCGCCACGACTATGGCGACAACGAGCCCGACGAGCACACCTCTGTCGCCTACGCCGCGGCCGTCGCGCCGGATGGCTCCGCGTGGATGTACCGCTACGGGAGGGAGACCCTCCAGAATGCCTCGGCCCGAGATCTTCGGGAATTCTCGATCGAGAGGCCCGTCTACCTCAGCGAGCTCACGGTCGCTCCGGATGGGACCCTCTGGGGACTCGGTCCTTCCTACCTGCAATCGTTCGTCGGCCCCCGAGCCGGCGTGCATATCGCGCTCGATCCGCCCTTCATCGAGGCCCTCGTCGGCCCCGACGCATGGCTGGTCGACGATTGCGGTCACCGCACGGTCATGCGCACCGACGGCGATTCCGGGGTCACGGAGCGCGTGGCCGGCACCGACGAACCCTCTGTACATCACGACACGACCTGCGTGCATGACGGCGTTCGCTGGCGAGCCGATTGGAAACACCTCTGCGTGCTCACGGAGGACGGTCCCATTACCGTGGCAGAAGCGCATGACCAGATCGTCGCCCTCGTCCCCGACAGCGTCGCCTTGTGGGTGCTGACGGAGACCTCCGTCGCCCGCTGGAACGGAGCCGCCCTCATCGATTTCGGCGGCCCTGACTGCCTCAGCGACCTCGCCATTCATGGCGCCACGCTCCTCGCCATTTCGCACGTCACGGCCTTCACAGCCACGGCACCGCCGCTCGATCCGGCCATATCGCTCGATAGCCCCAGGGACCTGGTCATCCTCTCTCGCTTGTTGAATCAGGCCTTCTGCCCCTTGTCTGTGGTCGCCCGGCGCGTCAGCCCGCGCGAGCCCAGCGCCGGCGCGCTCGCCGAGGCGCTCTCCCTGCCGGGGCTGCGCGGGGACTGGAGACGAGTGCCGCCGCCGGTCGCTGGTGATGCGATCAATCGCCTGTGGGCGGGCGACAGCTCGAGCCCTGGCCTCGACGACGATATCCGCGTGCGCCTCGCCGGCTGCTTCGTGCGCGCGGGAGATCGGGATGCCGTGTGGTTCGTGCGCGAGGGCCCGAAGCGCGTCTTTGCGGTCATGGCGGAGACGCGCGGCTTTGGTCTCGCGACCTTTCGCGTGCCCCACGTATCGACAGACACCGGTGAGACGGAAGATGGGGACGGGGAGGGGGAGCCCGTTTGATTGGCGTTTTCTCCGGGCGCTCGCGGACGGTTTGTGAGATGAGTTCTCGTCGACCATGCCCACGCAAGCTGGACCCGCCTCCGCGGCGCGCCTCTCGGCAGGGATTGCCGCAGGTTTCGCCCTCTTCAAATTCGGCTTGCAGCTCGTAGCCATCCGACCTTACGGGTATTTCCGGGACGAGCTTTATTACCTCGCCTGCGCCGAGCACCTCGACTGGGGCTACGTCGACCACCCGCCGTTCTCGATCGCTCTGCTGAAGGTATGGCGAGTCCTCTTCGGCGACTCGCTCGTCGCGCTGCGGCTGCCACCGGCGCTCGTCGGCGCGGGTGTCGTCTACCTCGCGGGGCGGCTCGCGATGACGCTCGGGGGCGGCTCGATCGCCACGTTCATCGCTTGCGCGTCCTGCCTCGCGGCTCCGGGCTTCCTGGGCTTCCACCATTATTATTCGATGAACGCGTTCGAGCATCTGTTCTGGGTGGTCTGCGCGTATCTCGTCGCGCGTCTCCTCGCCGCGCCCCGACCGGCATTGTGGATCTGGCTCGGCGTTACGCTGGGCCTCGGCCTGCTCAACAAGTGGAGCCTCCTCTGGTTTGGCGCGGGCCTCGCGGTGGGCCTCGTCGCGACCCCTCGGCGCAAGTCCCTGCGCACGCCCTGGCCCTATGCCTGCGCCGCCATCGCCATGCTCTTCTTCGCGCCGCACGTCGTCTGGCAGGCCCGGAATGGCTGGCCCACGCTCGAGTTCATGCAGAACGCGCTCACGGAGAAATATGTCGCGCGCTCGCTGGGGGCGTTCTTCGGCGAGGTAGCCCTGATCTCGAACCCAGCGACGTTGCCCGTCACGCTCGCTGGCCTGATCGCGCCTTTTTTCGTCGCCCGGCTGCGGCCCTACCGTGCGCTCTCGCTTCTCCTGGTCGTGACGATTGCCATCGTCGCCTCCTCCCGCTCCGGCAAAGCCGAGTACTTGCTCGCTGCTTTCCCCATCGCTACCGCGCTGGGCGGCGCGTTCTGGGAGGGCATCCTCGTCCAGCGCCTCGGCGATAGGGCGCGCCGCATCGCGCTCGCGGCTGGACTTGCGCCCATGATCGCTCTCTTCCTCCTGGCCCTGCCTCTCGGACTTCCCGTCCTCGACGAGCAAGATTTCATTCGATATTCGAAGCGGCTGGGTGTCGCGCCATCCTCGACGGAGAAGAAGGAGCTCGCCGAGCTGCCGCAGTTCTACGCCGACATGCACGGCTGGCCCGAGCTCGCGGATGCCGCCGCCGCGACGTTCGCCACGTTGCGCGAGGACGAAAAGCGCTGCGCGAAAGTGTGGGCCACGACGGGCGGCTATGGTCCTGCGGCGGCGATCGATTTTTTCGGTCGCGCGAAGGGCCTGCCGCGCGCTCTCTCGGGGCACAATAACTACTGGTTATGGGGTCATGGCGCCGACGAGCGTTGCGCCGTCGTGATCCTGGGCGGCGACCGTGCGCGGCTGGGCGAGCTTTTCGACAGCCTGACGCAGGTGACGACGGTGGAATGCGGGATGTGTATGCCCTACGAGAATCACAAGCCCGTCTACGTGGGCCGCGGCATGCGGCGCTCCTGGGCCGAACTGTGGCCGCTGCTGCGACATTACGAGTGAAGGGGGGCGGTCCACTTCAGGTTGGCAGAGGCGCGGGGGTTTGGGGGTCTCCCCCATCGTGACCGTGGAGGACGCGATCTGGAAGCGTGGCGCCCTCGGCCCCGGCCGTGGTAGCGTGATCCCGCTGTGATCCAGATCTTCGGCACGTCCAAATGCAAAGCGACCCGCGCCGCGCAGCGGTTCTTCGCAGACCGCAGCATCAAGGTGCAGAGCGTCGAACTCCGCGAAAAGGGCCTCTCCAAGGGAGAACTCGCCAGCGTCGCGCGCGCGGCGGTGGGCGCGGACGAGCCCGCATGGAAGGCATTCGCGGACGCCGAGAAGGCGGAGGCGCGAGCGCGAGCGCG
>JANMGF010000778.1:0-14084 GCA_031374535.1 Polyangium sp. (in: bacteria) | reverse complement strand
AGCTGCTCGATCTGGGCCTTGGCGTCTTCGATCTCGCCACGCGTCTTCTTGTTCTGGCGCTCTTGGTCGGCGAGCTGGCCCTTCAGAGCCTCGATTTCCCGGGCTTTGGCTTGCATCTCCTCCTCGGAGTAGCCGCACCCGGAAGCGCCCGTGAAGGCGAAAAGGGCGGCGCCGAGCAGGAGCCACGAGGTCGTGCGACGCATCGACATGCTGTCCTCCTGGACACTTGACGGATGTCCGGACGGTAGCCGAGGTTCAACGCATCGCACAAGAGGCGCCGTAGCGCGCAGCGTCCGGTACATGAATCGGACGTACTGTCAATGGGTGGTCATTGGGGTGAAGGAAGGCGTTTGTAGGCGCTTGGGATCGCGAGGGACACTACATCCCAGCTGTTCCTTCGTTCCGCCCTCGCAATGCTTGCGGAGCGATTCCCTTCAACCAAAGGGGTACACCAGCACAGGCCTTGCAAGAATTTCCTTGACCGTCACCATGCGTGGCAATATACGTCGTGCAACATCTGTTGTCTCGGGGCTCGCGACTCAGGCAAAAGCGAGAGCGAGGCGGCCAATCAGGAGGGTCTCAGATGGCTGCGAAGAAGACTGCGAAGAAGCCCGCGAAGAAGGCGACGAAGAAGGCCACCAAGCCGGCTGCCGCGAAGGCCACCAAGGCCACCAAGAAGCCGGCAAAGAAGGCCGCTGCCAAGAAGGCCACGAAGCGCGCCCCCGCGAAGAAAGCGGCAGCCAAGCGTGCCCCCGCCAAGAAGCGCGCCGCCGCCGCGCCGAAGCGCGCCACGAAGGCCACGAAGGCCACGAAGACCACGAAGAAGGCTGCGAAGCGCGCGCCCGCCAAAAAAGCGGCTGCCCCACGGGGACGCGCTGCTGGCAAGTCGACGGCCCCCAAGTCGGCGCCGGCTCCCGCCTCCGCCGCGTCGAGCGACGACGAAGAATAGGCCACCAAGCTCGCTCGCAACGCTCTTCGCAGTTCCCTCGGTGGCGGGCCCAAAGTCCGCCACGAGAGTCGGGGCCTCGAGACCACTCGAGAACCAGGATGTGCCCCGAAAGGCTCGGATTCGTCGCGATAGGACATCGAAGAGCCTCGACCGAATGGACGTCGGAACAGCCCGCACGTCCATTCGTGTTTTTGTAGCCCGCTCTCCGATCTGCCGAGACACCCGCGCGCGCCTCCGGGCGAGCGGATGTACTAGTCTCGACCCGTGATCAAGAGCCCGCGCGCGATCCTGGCGCTGCTCACGGCCCTGAACCTCCTGAACTACGTCGACCGCTTCGTCGTCACGGCCGTAGGACCACGCATCCAGGAACACCTCGGGCTCTCGGACAAAGAGCTCGGCCTGCTCACGAGCGCCTTCATGCTTGGCTACTTCGTCACGAGCCCCGCCTTCGGGTGGCTCGGCGACAGGTTCCCACGCAAGGCCCTCATCGCCGTCGGCGTCCTCGTCTGGTCCGCCGCGACCGCAGCCTCCGGCATCGCAGCATCCCTCGCCTCGCTGCTCGCCGCGCGCGTCGTCGTCGGCGTGGGCGAGGCGAGTTACGCGACGCTGAGCCCGACGATCATCGACGACGTCGCGCCGCCCGCGAAAAAGAACCGCTGGCTCGGGATCTTCTACGTCGCGATCCCCGCAGGCTCCGCGCTCGGCTTCATCCTCGGCGGCGCGCTCGAGCAACGGTACGGATGGCGCAACGCCTTCTTCATCGCAGGCGGCCCTGGCGTGTTGCTCGCGCTCGTCGCGCTCTTGTTACGCGAGCCGCCGCGCACGCTCGTGCAGAAGAAGGACGATCGCGGAGTCGTCGCGAGCTTCTGGCAAGACACGCGCGCGCTCGCCGGAAACCGCCTCTACGTGCTCACCGTCGCCGGCTACATCGCGCAGACGTTCGCGCTCGGTGGCTTCGTGCAGTGGGCCGTGCCGTTCCTCTACCGCAGGCTCTGCATCGATCTGCACGTCGCCGACGGCGCGTTCGGCAAGCTCACGGTCGTCACGGGCCTCGTCGGCACGGCGATCGGCAGCCTCGTCGCCGAGCGCGTGCCCGGTGAGGATCGTGTACGCGCGAGCCTCTGGGTCTGCGCGATCTCCTCGGCCGTGGCCACGCCGCTCGCGGTGTTCGCGATCCTCGCGCCCTCGTCCACGAGTTTCCTCGCGTTCCTCGGGCTCTGCGAGCTCGCCGTGTTCGCGAGCGTCGCGCCGACGAACCTCGCCATCTTGAAGTCGGTGCCCGAAGGTCGACGCGCGAGCGCGATGGCGCTGTCGATCTTCGTGATCCACTTGCTCGGTGATCTGATCTCGCCGCCGATCGTCGGCGCGGTGAGCGACGCGTTCGGCGACCCGAAGGCGCAGTGCTCGTCGGGCACGGGCCTCTTCTGGGGCATGCTCGTGTTGCCGATCGCGCTCGCCCTCTCGGCGTTGTTCTGGTTTGTCGGCGCTCGCAAGAGCGATCAGTCGCCGAGATAAAGCTTCAGCGACCGCGCCGCCGCCGGCCTGTCGAAGGGCACGCCCGCGAGCTCGCGTTGCGACATGCGTTCGAAGAGCTGGATCGAAAAATCGTAGAAGGCTTCGCACTCGCGCGCGGCCGTGTCGAGGCGCGTGGGGTCGAGCAGATCGGTGTCGCGCAGCGCGGCCAGCGTTGCGACGAGCTCACGCGCGCGGGGGTAATTGCCGAGCACGACGAGCTGGTAGCCCATCGCGCGGAAGTACCCGAGGAAGTCACGCACGAAGCCGAAGCTCTCGGGCACGCTCCACCGATCACTCGTGGGATCCGCGTGCCGCACCTTGCTCGCGAACGCGCGCGTCACCTGCGCGAACATCCACACGTTCTGACGGATGCGCGCGGTCGTGGCGCGCCGCGCGCCGAAGTCCTCGAAGACACGCGCCTCCTCGAGCGTCGCGCCGAGCGCGCGTACGAGGAAAAGCACGCAGAGCTCGATCGCCGGACGCAGGTGCGCCGTCGCCGCCTGGATCCGCGCGCGCAGCTCCGCCTCCGAGAGCTTCGCGTCGGCCGGCGGCAGCTCGTGCTCGAACGCGCGACGCAGCTCGACACGTACGCTCGCCGAGACCGTGAGAAGCGCATCCTTGATCGCCGAGAGCCTCTGCCCTTCGGCCACGAGATCCTCGTACCGCGCCGAGATGTCCGACGCGCCGATGCGCCCGATCTCCTTCGCGTACCCCTCCGCGAGCAGCTCACCCGAACGCCTGCGCAGGTAGTTCGAGAGCGCGCGCCCGTCGCTGCGCAGCACCGCGAGCACGAGGTAGGCGCGCCCCGCGACGCGACGATCGGCGTGGTCGACCGCGATCGCGTCGAGCAAACGCAAGTACCGCAGCATGCGGTAGAGCGACAGGAACGTGAGCGCCACGAGCCTGTGCGGGTGCTCCCCTGACACGTTTTGCATCAGGTCGAGCACCGTCGACGAGCCGATGCGATCGAACTCGGGGCGGAACTCGAGCGCCGAGAGCGGGTTGAAGAACGCGCTCTGCGTGATCTCGCGCATCGTGATCGAGAGGTGCGCGTAGAAGACGCGGTAACTCACGCGCGGCAGACGGAGCATCGCCGTGCCCGTCTCGATGAGGTTCGTGAACGCCTGCCGCAGGAGGAAAAGCGCCGCCTCGGGCGACTCCTGCGCCATCGTCGCGTAGACGAGCCGCGTGCGCGAGTTGTCCTCGGGCAGGACCGTCTCCAGGTATCGCTGGAACACGAACGCGCGATCCCGCTCGCCGAGCATCGTGCGCGCGAGCTGCACGACGCGCGCCATGCCCTCCTTCGCGTGCGCGAGCTGCTCGCGGAAGTCGTGGCTCACGATCGTCTGCTTGCGACCCGATCCCGGGTGGTTTCGCGGGTTCGCGAAACACGCGAGGCCCTTCAGCAGGATCTCGAGCTCGAAGAGGATCTCGTCCTTCTGCTTCTCGGCGAGCTTCGCGAACCAGGTCTCGCGCGCCTCGCGTTGCTCGCGACGGAGTCCTCGAGAGTCACGCAAGAGCTCGGCGTAGGCGTTCTGCGCGCCGCCTGTGCCCTGGCCGCGGGTGGGAGGGTTCGAATCGCTCGTCAAGGGCTCGTCCAACCGCGCCTAGCGACGCGCCTTGAACTCGAAGGGGTACGTGAACAACGTGTCCTTGCCGGTCGGCGACTTCGGGTACGTCATGCCGTTCGCGACGTCCTGCATGCAGCTCTCGATCTCGGGCGCGTGGATATCGCTCTCCTCGTGCTTGATCTTCGCCGTCTTGAGCCGCCCGTCGGGCGCGAGCTCGAACGTGAAGGCGACCTTGCCCTTCTGCCCCGGGTTGGTCTTCGCCCAGACGTCGAAACAGCAGCGGAACGCGTCACGCTTCGATTTCACGAGCTCGGTCATCGGCTGGAAACGATCACTCGCGCCCGCGTCGCCCGCGGCCTGCGCGTTGTTCATCGCGACGCCGCTCTGCGGAGGCTCGTTCGTGATCTCGGCGAGCATGTCCTTGCAGTCGGACGCCTTCTCGGGCGGCTTGCGTGCCGCCGCCGCGGACGGAGGCGTACTCGCGCCGGGATCACCCGCCGCAGCGCCGGGCGTCTCCGACTTGGTTTCGTCCTTCTTCGCGGCAGCTTCGCCATTCGCAGGCTTTTCCGTGGAGGCCTCGGGCGTGGTCGACTCCGGGGGAGCGCCGCTCGCGCATGCCGAAAAGAGCGCCGCGAAGGTGAAGCTGAACGTCGCAAAGAGGGAGGCGGTCACGCAAGCTCGCATGACGGGCATCCTACCCGATCCTGCGTCCCTCCCGCGCGTCACCTCGCCCGGGAGGTCGGCCCGGGCCATCCTGACGACATGCGTCGGCTCGCCTCCCTCCTCGCACTGCTTGTGATCCCCCTCGCCTTCGCCCTGCCGGCCGCATGTGGCGGGGGCTCGGGGCTGCTTCTTTGCGGCCAGATTCCCGAGGATGGCTGCCCGATCGGGCGCGGCGGGACCTGCGACGACCTCACCTGCGCGGCCCTTTACGATTGCGTGGACGGCGCATGGCGCCTCGTCGAGCCCTGCCCCGGCGGCGGACAAGACAACCTGGACGGCGGCACCAACCCCGACGGCTGCGCCAAACCTGTGATTGATCATACCGGCGAGAAGACGGGATGTACGCCGGATCTACAGAACCCGGACTGTCCCGCGGTCGCGGCCGAGCAGTGTTACGAGACGGTATGTCTCACCGATTGCATCGATTTCTTTCTTTGCACGGAGGCAGGCTGGGACCTCGTGGCATACTGCAATGAAGAAGGGGCGATCGTTCTTACCCAGTGAGGCGACGAGGGATTTCTCCAGGCACGGGAGCTCTGGCGTTCTTCGCGATGGCGATGGCGCTCGTGGGCTGTCCGGTCGAACGCACGCCGGCCGAGGTGATGGAACCTGCGGCCGAGACGTCGGCGAAAACCACGCGCGTGCCCATGTCGGGCATGGCCGTCGAGGTGGCCTCCGTGCACGCGGACGCGGCGATCGACACGGAGCTCGTGCGGACCATCCTGCGTGACGCGGAGCCTGCGTTTCTCGCTTGCCTCGATCCCGACAGCTCGACGGGCGTGCTCGCGCTGAAGCTCGGCGTCGAGGAGGACGGCGCGACGCTCGAGGTGGCCTCGCAAGCGGCGACGACGTACGGCACGGACGACGCGCGCGCGTGCTTCGAGCGGATCGTCGCGGCGCTGCGATTTCCGACGACGCAGTCGCGTGAACGGTTCGATCTTCTGGTCTCGCTCGAGGTGCGTACGCGGCACGAGGGCGATACGAACAGCGGGCTTTGATCAGGCCGTCTTCCCCAGGAACGGCTCCCACTCTTTGAAGGGCTCGGGCCGGCCGAGCAAAAGGAGCATCGAGGCCGACCAGCGCGGGGCCGTGGGCGTACGCATGAGCCGCATGCTGGCCTCCTCCGGCGTGCGCCGTCCTTTGCGCAAGTTACAGGGACGACACGCGGTGACGAGGTTTTCCCACGAGTCGGCGCCGCCGCGGGATCGCGGCACGACGTGGTCGATGTTGAGGTCGCGCACCGGGGGCCGCTTCGAGCAGTACTGACACTGGTGCGCGTCGCGCAGCATCAGGTTGCGGCGCGAGAGGCGCACCGTCGGGCGGCGGACGCGCTCGTAGCGGCGCAGATGAAGCACGCGGGGCACGCGGAGAGAGCCGCCCACGATGGGAAGGCCGTCGTCGTCCTCGCGGACGGGCAGGAGGCGCCACGCGTGAAAATCGTAGACGTCGCCCGCCTCGTCAATCGCGTGCGCGGCGCCGCCGAAGAGCAGGAGGAAAGCGCGGCGCGCGGTCGTGACCTGGACCGGATGGAAATGCCGGTTCAGCGCGAGCACCGGCAAGGTGAACGGATCCCGGCAGCGCAGGTCGACGTGGTGAACGCTCGCGCCGTTCGATAGCCCGAGATCGTCGTCGATCTCGAACGAGCCATCGATCTCGTCGAGCCTGCCGGCGTCGCCGTCACTTATGTCGAAGGGGCTCTTCTGGCTGAGCGAGGCCCCCAATCGATCGGAGAGCTCTGGCCTTGGCACAGCCAGAACGTAGCAAGAAATGGCCCTGCTTGGCGGCCCCCCGCACGAAAAAAAGTTGCCCCTCGGCCGCGGGTCTTTGCCCCGGACTCTCCATCGCTTACAGGCTCCGCATGTTCAAAGAGAGATGCCTCGAAGGGCGCACCGCGATCGTGACCGGAGGCGGCACGGGCCTCGGCTTGTCGATGGCGCTAAGGCTCGCCGACCTCGGCGCGAACCTCGTGCTGACGAGCCGAGATCCCTCGCACATCGAGCCCGCCTGCGAGAAAGCCAAGGAGCGCGGCGCGAAGGCCATCGCGGTGCGCTGCGACGTGCGGAGCTTCCCCGAGGTCGAGGCGATGGTCGCCGAGGCGGAGCGCACGTTCGGATCGATCGACATCCTGATCAACAACGCCGCGGGCAACTTCCTCTGCCCCACGGAAGATTTGACCCCCAACGGTTTCAACGCGATCGTGTCGATCGTGCTGAACGGCACGTTCCACGCGACGCTCGCCGCAGGCAGGCGGATGATCGCGGGCGGCAGGGGCGGCGCGATCTTGAACCTCCTCGCGACGTACGCCTGGACCGGCTCGGGCTTCGTGATCCCGAGCGCGTCGGCGAAGGCGGGCGTGATGGCGATGACGCGCTCGCTCGCCGTCGAGTGGGCGAAATACAAGATCCGCGTGAACGGCATCGCGCCCGGCCCTTTCCCCACGGAGGGCGCGTGGAAAGCGCTCGTGCCGGAAGGAATGGAAGAGGCCGGGAAAAGCCGCATCCCGCTCGGTCGGTACGGCGAACACGAGGAGCTCGCGAACCTGGCGGCATTCCTGGTGAGCGACTACTCCGGGTACATGACGGGCGACGTGGTGACGATCGACGGCGGCGCGTGGCTTTCCGAAGGCGGCACGTTCAACCAGATCGCCATGATGGACCCCGACACGATCAAGCCCGTCATCGCGGCGATGCGCGGCATGCGGCCCAAGTCGAGCGGCTGATGGCGCAGGCGGAGCCGCCCGAGCCGCCGCGTGGTTCGCCGTGGGACGATCCCCTCGACGAGGCGCCGCTCGTTTTCCTCGACCTGGAGATGACAGGGCTCCGGCCCGCGTCGGACCGCGTGATCGAGCTCTGCGCCGAGCGGATGCGCGGGCCCGTGCTCGAGGCCTCGTTGACGACGCTCGTTCGCCCGGAGGACGGCGCGTTCGGCAATGCCCACGTGCACGGAATCCAGAAGGCGGACCTCGAACATGCGCCGACGTTCGTGTCGATCGTGGACAAACTCCTGCCCGTGCTCGAAGGCGGGATCCTGGTCGCGCACGCGGCCTCGTGGGACGTGACGTTTCTCGAGGCCGAGCTCGCGCGCGCGAATCGGCCGGAACGTTTTCCGTTTTTCCTCGATACCCTGGTCCTCTCGCGACGTGCGTTCGCGCTCCCGACGCACGCGCTCGTCGCGCTCTGCGCTTCGCTCGGGATCACGCGGAGCCGCGCGCACCGAGCCGAGGACGACGTGCACGCGCTGCGCGAAATCTTCGGTCGAATCCGGACTGTGCTCGCGCCGGCGACGCCACGGGACCTCTGGCACGTGCGTATCGGACAACGTCACGCGCGCCCCGCCATCGTGGAGGCGGCGCTCGCGGCGGCCGAGATCGGGCGCCCCGTGCGTGTGCGCTACCGCCCGGCGCATCGTGGTCCCGAGGAGCTCGAGTTCTGCGTGACCCGCGTACGAACGGACCTCGACCCTCCGCGCGTTCTCGGCTATCTGCTTCCCTCGCGCAGCCGCAGGGAGCTCCGAGCCGATCGCATCCTCGTCATCGAACCGGCCTCCTCGCGCAGCGGCGAAGCGGGAAAGTAGAAGCGATACGTCCGTGCGAACCCGATTGTCTCGACGCGCTCGATCCGTTTCCCTCCTCGGCGCGGCGGCCCTTGCGCTCCTCGTGACCGGCTGTCCCTCGGTGGGCACGGTGCAAAATGCGCGACCCGCCACGGCCGACAAATGGTTCCAGCGCGCGAAGGAGGACTTCCGGGTCGCCGACATCGACGACGCACGTGACTCCGTGAAGAAGGCGCTCGCGATCGTCCCCGACGACCCCGAGGTCCGCAAGCTCGCGGCCCGCATCGCGCTCTCGCAGCTCGACTACGCCGAGACGTTGCGCCTCCTGAAGGGCATCAAGGGCTCGGAGGCCGCGGGCCTGCGGGGCCGCGCGCACTGGTACAAGGGCGACCTCGAGGCCGCCGCGGACCAGCTCGACGCAATGCTCAATGACCCGGACGTGGTCGACGACTGGGCCAAGGGGATCACGAAGCTCGCGCGGCGAGGCGCCGGTCGCACGCCGTTCTCGCTCTCGGGCGCGCTGCTCGCGTCGGTGGAGCTGCCGCACGTGAGCCCTCTCGCGCCGTTTTTCGTGGTGCCCATCGAGATCGACGGTGAGAGCGCGCTCGCGATGATCTCCACGGGCAACGCGGAGGTCGTGCTCGACAGCGCGACGCGCCCCGAGCCGAGCTGGATCTCGCTGCGCTTCGGCAAGAAACTCGAGGTGCACGACGTGCCTGCGTTGACGCAGGATCTCTCGGGCGTCTCGAAGCAGATAGGCGCGCCGATCAAGGCGCTGCTCGGCGTGAACCTGCTCCGGCACCTCAACGCGACGATCGACTACGAAGG
The DNA here is from genome assembly GCA_031374535.1 of Polyangium sp. (in: bacteria). Classification (GTDB taxonomy): domain Bacteria; phylum Myxococcota_A; class Polyangia; order Polyangiales; family Polyangiaceae; genus Polyangium. The sequence continues at coordinate 4,946 of JANMGF010000778.1, read as the reverse complement.
CCACCAGTTCGTGGCCCGCACCTTCTCGCCGCCCCCGCCGCCCGACGCGACGCGCGTGGATCTCTCGTACATCCGCGGCGGCGGCATGATCCTGCGTGGCAAGTTCGGCGGCGAGCGCGGCGTGCCGGTGAGCCTGCTCCTCGACACGTCGATGACGTTCCCGCTCGCGCTCGACGAGGGCGGCTGGAAGAAGGCCGGCTCCGTGGCGAAGGACCTCAAGCTCGTGCCCGAGGATCCGGAGCAAAAGCTGCGTGAAGGCGTGGTCCCGATGGTGCGCCTCGGCGCCTTCGACGTGCCCAAGGTGCCAGGCGTGTTCGGCACGCCCGTCGACCAGATCGAAAAGCAGATCTCCCTCGATATCGACGGCGTGCTCGGCACGGGCCTGCTCGCGCCGTTCCGCGTGACGTTCGGGGATCAGGGCCGGCTCATGTGGCTCGAGGACACGACGTTGCTCCTCCAGCGCATCATGGCCCAGAGCAACAGCGGACAGCCGTACCCGGAGGAGCCGATGCCCGGCATCCCCGATCCCCTCTCGCCGTTCGGCCCTGGGCCGAGCCCTGGCCTCGAACCCCAGCTCCGGCTCGGTCCGGCCGGCGGGGGCGAGGCGCCCGGGGGCGGAGGCAACACGCCGCCTGCGCCGCGCAAATCCCAGGAGCGTTGAGCATGGAGAACCCGATCGCCGTCTACGCCGGTAGCTTCGATCCGCCGACGCTCGGCCACCTCGACCTCATGGTGCGCGCGGCGAAACTCTTCGAGCGCGTGATCATCGCGGTCGGCCGCCACCCGACGCGCAATCCGCTCTTCAACTTCGACGAGCGGCTCGAGCTGCTCACCGAGGTGACGAAGACCATCCCGAACCTCACGGTCGATTCGTTCGACGGCCTTCTCTTCCAGTATTGCGAGAGGGTCGGCGCGCGCGTGATCGTGCGGGGCCTGCGCGCCGCGACGGACTTCGAGTACGAGCTGCAAATCGCGCACGCGAACGCCGACATGGCGCCACACATCGACACGGTTTTCCTGCCGACGCGCACGAATTATGGATTCGTCTCGGCCTCGCTCGTGCGCGAAATCGCGAGCCACGGCGGCGACGTGAGCCATTACGCGCCGCCCGTCGTGAGCGAGGCGCTACGAAAGAAGTTTTCGCGCGGCTAGCGCTCCATCGCCATCAACGTCTGCACCACATACGGGACCGACGCGACCCCGGCGAGCTCGGCCAGCGCGTACGCGATGTGCTCGCGACTCGCGTGGGGCGGGATGCCGATGCTCGCGATGCGGTAGCCCTTGCGCGAGAGGTCCTCCACGAACTCGATCTGCATCGTCGAGACGGCTCGATACACGGCGATGCGCAGCCGCTTGGGCCGGAGGACGTCGAGCGCGCGCATGGCGAAGGCGATGCGGTCGAACTCCTCCAGGTCGTGGTACTCGACGTGGCGCCGCGGATCGGTCTGCTCGAAGCGGGCATCCTGGAGCGTGGCGCGCGAGCGCATGAACGAAGCGTAGCGAAAACCCGTGAACCTGGATAGCCCCGGAACGATCACTCGAACGTGGCGCGCACCAGCCCGAATTTGTTGTTCAGCTCGGGCGTCGTGAGCTTGTCGAAGACGCGGGGCCCTCCGAGCTCGTTCGCGAGGGATCCCATGCGGCCGTGCTCGCTCATGAAATAGAAGGTCTTGATGCCCTTCTTTTTCTGCTCGAGGATGTAATCCTGGAACTTCTTCCCGCTGGAGACGAACGCGGGGACGGAGTTCCCCGTATAGAAGTTCTCGCCCTTCCAGTTCATCTGGAAAGCCACGAGCGGGCCGGGGATCTCTTGTTTGGCGCGGTAATACGCGAGCATCGTCTCGCGTTGCCCCCAGTGGGGCGACGTCTTCATGAAATACACGTCGATGCCCCAGGCCGCGAACACGACGCCCACGGCGCAAAGCGCGGTCACCACGTGGCGCCGCGCGCGGGCCCAGACGAGGGCGAAGGTGAAGACGGCGGCGGCGCAGGCGAAGACCAGGAGCGTGCGACGGAAATCGAGCGACGGCGGGAACGCGCGCTTGTAGTTGTACGTGAAAAGGTGAAGGAGCCTCGCCTGATCGAGCATGCCCTCGCGCGCGCCCGCGAGGTCCCGACCCACGAGGAAAACGAGCAGGCCCCCGGCGATCCCCGCGGCGCCGAAGAGCACGCGTTCGTATGTCTCGACGAAATCGGTCACGGCTTTTTGCGCGCGGCCCGAGCGCTCCGCCATCTCGTCGAGCAGGACGCCCGTGAGCATCGCGGCCGGCGGGAGGGCCGGCAGGATGTAATGGTGGAACTTGGTGAGCATGAGCGTGAAGAGCGCGAAGGCGAAGACGAACCACATCGCCAGAAAGACCGACGCGTCGCCCTTGCCCCGGTCGGCGTCGTCGGGCCGGCGCGCCCACCACACCAGCGCCAGCGGCACCAGGCCGGTCCACGGGAACATGGCATAACCGAGCTGCCAGACATAAAAGCGGAAACCCACATCGTCACCCTCGTTCGTGTCGTGCACGTGCGTGAAGGCGCGCTTGAACATGTCGTGGAAGAGCAGCCGGTCGGTGAAGGGCTGCCCGTGCCGCGCGAACATCGCGACGAACCACGGCATGGCGACGGTGAGCAGGATGAGCACGCCCGCGACGACCTCGAGGCGAAGCAGGTCGCGATAGCGGCGCGAGACGATGATGTAGGCGAGGGCGCAGAGCACGGGCAAACCAAACCCCGCCGGTCCCTTGGCCATCGTGGAGAGCGCCGCGAAAAACCAGGCCGCGAGGAAAAAGAGCCGCTGCGCGCGCCGCTCCCCCCAGCACATGTAAAGCAAGAGGCCGAGCGACTGGATCCAGAGCACCGCCTGGAGCGCAGGCTGAAGGCCCTTCAGCACGGGGAGGGCGTCGCCGCAGGGCTGATTGCCCGGGATTCCGCAATTCATGGGCGAGCCCGAGCGGAAGGCGTCCGCGTGGAAACGGATCGAGAACGGGCTCGGGAGGATCTCGATGTTGCGCGAGATCAAGTAGAGGATTTGCGGCAATGCGCAGGCGATGATCGTGCCGAGGACGAGGTGGTACCCCGAGAGGCGGTAATGCGTGTTGCCCACGCGGATTTCGTAGACGCGCACCTCGCGCGCTTGGTCCTCGTGAATGCCGAGCAGGAAGAGGGCCATCGCGGCCGACATCGTGGCGACGAAGGGCATGTCCGTCATGGTCTGGTGCGAGACCAGAAACCATTGCGGCATGGTGGTGAGCACGAGGCCCCCGAAGAACCCGGCGCGGCGGCCGAAGACCCGCGCGACGGCTTTGTAAAGCAGGTACGTCGCGACGAGCGTGAGGAGGAAAATGGGCATCCGCACGGCCCACTCGGGCCAGGGCACGCGCCCCTCGGCGACCGCGGAGAGCATGGCGCCGGACTGATATCGGACGCCAAAGCCGGCCATCGCGAGCGCCTGCATCCAGAAATCGAGGACGGGCTTCGACCAGAACCAGCCGTCCTGCGCCCACCAGAGGGAGATCCAATCGTTCCGCGCGAGGATCTCGCGGGCGACCTCGCCGTAATGGGTTTCCCAGGGATCGCTGAGGGAATGGCTGCCGAGCGCCGGCAAATAAACGAGCGTCACGAGGGTGACGAGCCAGAATCCGTGGCGGCGAAGGAGGGGCAAAGGCTCGCCCGAAGGCCCCGTCCCCCAGGCGCCGAGCCGATCGCCGGCGCGGTAGACGCCCACGACAGCGCCGAGAAAACACGTTGGAACGGCGACGGCCGCGGCGATCGGCCCGATATGGCCCGAGACGGCGAGGGAGATCGCGGCGAAGAGACCAAGAACGGAGCCCCCGAGGAGGGAGAGGGGCGCACCGAGCTCGGCGAGCGCGATCCGCTTGGCGACACGTTCGTCGGGATCGTCGAAGGTGCCGCAGAGATCGAGGACGCCAAAGGTGGCGACGAGGATGGCGATCAAGCCGACCGGCACGCCGACGCGGTACTGCGGTCGGAGGGCCATGAGGAGGAGCGCGACGAGGGCGCCGGTGGCGATCGTGGAGGCGCCACGCACGAGCTGGAGAGGGTTGCCAGGGCGGAGGAGGGGATCGGGAGGGGGGTCGGCGTTGGGATCCGCTTCTGCTTCCGCTTCGGCATCCGCGTCCGGCTCCGCTTCCGGCTCCGCTTCCGCTTCCGCTTCCGTGACCGCCTCCGTTTCCGCTTCCGTTTCCGTTTCCGTTTCCGGGCGGTCGGCTTCTTCGTCGGGGTCGCTCGGGCTTTGCTTGATCTCGCTCATGGCTTGCGGCTCGGGAGGGCCATGACCTAGCAAGCCTTCGGGCTGGGGCAAAGGGGGAGGTTTCTCCGAGCGTGGTAAGCTTCGCCCATGGCCCCGGCGACCCTGGCCGATCTGGAGTCTTTGCCACCGCATCTCCGCGGCGAGATCATCGACGGGATGCTTTACGTCTTCCCACGCCCAGGCGCCCCGCACGCCGACGTGGAGGGCGACGTGGTGGATGCGCTGCGGGGGCCGTTCCAGAAAGGCCGCGGTGGTCCCGGCGGCTGGTGGATCCTGCCAGAGCCAGGCATCCAGCTCCCGCGCGCGCCGGAGTTCGTGCCGGATGTGGCTGGTTGGCGACGTGAACGGCTCGCTTGTCCCCCGGCGGATGGTCCGATCACGATCGTACCGGATTGGATTTGCGAGATCCTGTCACCGACGACGCGCGGGTACGACTTGATCGTGAAGCGCCGATTTTATGCGGAGATGGGCGTGGGGCATCTCTGGTATGTCGACCTCGAAGCACGCGCGCTTCAGGTGAGCCGGCTGGAGAATGGGCATTGGGTGGAGCTGGGCGTGCACGGGCCGGGGGAAAAGGTGTGCGCCGAGCCCTTCGAGGCGGTGGAGATGGATCTGGGGACTTGGTGGGAGGTGCTGGGGGTCGACGCAGGGTAGCGGCGAGTCGGCGGTTGACAGATCCTATCGG
>JANMGF010000741.1:0-4314 GCA_031374535.1 Polyangium sp. (in: bacteria) | reverse complement strand
GGCGCTCGGCAAGGACAAGGAGCGCGTCGTGGTCGTCCCTGCGGGCAAGCTCGGACCTGCGTACCTGGAGAAGCTCGCCCGCCTCGACTTCGCGGGAGCGAGCCCGGGACCAAACCAGAAAGGCAGCCCCATCGAGCTCGCCTTGCGTGCGCTTCTGCTGAAGCTCAAGGGGCTCACCTTCGAGGGCGGCGGGCGAGCCGACTACATCTTCATCGACGCTCGCGCGGGGCTGCACGATCTCGCGGGGCTGTCCCTTCATCGGCTTGCACATGTCGACGTGCTTTGCGGACGTACCAACGAGCAGACGTATCCTGGGCTCGAGCTTTCGTTGGCCACGCTCGTGCAACGCAAGGGACGCGAAGGGCTCGAATGTGTCCTCGTACAGACCATGGTTCCGCCCGAAGGGACGGTCGAAGCGGCTGCACAGGAGACAGAGTTTCTGGAGAAGAGCTACGGGTGGTTCCAGCGCTGTGTCTACGCGGATGGCGCGACGATCGAGAGGGACGACGACGCGCCGCATCGGCCCACGGTCGTTCGCTACATGGAGGCTCGGGGCCGGTTCGCGACGCTCGAATCCATCGAGGAGCTGATGTTCGCGAAGGACTACCGGCAGCTTCGTGAGCGCATCGAGTCGCTCTGCGTGCGTCGGGAGGAGGACGAGGGATGAGCATCGAGGACCGCGGTTCGCTGCTCGACGCGTTCGAGGCGCTCGCCCATCTCGACCCCGAGATGGCCGAGCCTTTGCGCACGTTCCTACCGCAATGGCGTCACGCGCGATCGTTCAGCTCCGATGTGCTCGTCGTGCTCGGCGCGCGTGGCTCGGGCAAGACTGCCCTCTTCAAGCTCGCGAATGACGCTCGGACGAGCCCGAAGCTCCGCGCGTTCTTTGGGAACCAACGGATCCCGGATGCCTCGTGGTTCGACGCGTTCTCGCAGGGCACGTCGCGCCACCCCGAGGTGGGTACGATGGAGGCGTTCGGTAGCGCGGCGGGGGACATCGCGCTGCGAGCGTTCTGGGTGGCGCACCTGCTTCGGGTGGCGCGGGGGCAGCTCGCGGATCCTGGTCCTCTGCCGGAGGTCGTTCAGACGATCGTCACGACGCCGGTGAACGAGATCTCGACCTGGGCGCCCCTCGCCGAGGCGAACCTCGGGCCCGTGTTCACGGCGCTCGATGCCGTGGATCGGGCGCTCGGTGAGCAGAAGCAGGCGGTCGTCGCGCTCTACGACAACCTGGATCGCATCGCCCAGTTCACGCCCGAGGTTCGACGTCGGTACGTGCGCGCGTTGCTTTCGCTCTGGCTGTCGCTCGCGAACCGTTATCAGAACCTGCGCGGCAAGATCTTCCTGCGCGATGACCTCTTCGAGGCGAGCGAGCTCGACTTCACGGATGCGACGAAGCTCCGGGCCCGATCGGAGACGCTCACCTGGGAGACGGAAGAGCTTTACCGATTGGTGGCCAGACACGTCGTGAACGTTTCGGAGCCTCGCGCGGCCGAGGCGGCTCGACGGTTGCTCGGGGAGGTGCCCGGGCTCGTCCTTGAAGATCGCGGTGAGTTCGGCTGGATGCCGCGCGAGATGGGGGAGGACGTTTACAAGGCGTTCGTGTCTCGCATCGCTGGCAAGGTCATCGGGCGCGGCGTCATCAAGGGCGCGACGCATTCGTGGATCGTGGGGCGGCTGAAGGACGCGCAGAAGCGGATCACGCCGCGCGCGATGTTGTGGTTCTTCGGGTACGCGGCGGAGGCGGCGAAGGAGCGCGCACCTGGGCGGGGGAAGGTGCTGTACGCGTCGTCGGATTTGCTGAAGGCGTTGAAGCGGACGTCGCGGGATCGGGCGCAGGAGGTGCTCGAGGAGTACGGGCTCGCCAAGAGGCTCGAGAACCTACGCGGCCAGATGATTCCCTTTTCGCATGGGGAGATCGTTCGGCTGCTCGGGATGCGGCGGCAGGGCGAGCCGATCGGGATCCCGGAGCAGGGGGAGCCCGTGCTGAAGGAGCTTCTGCGGCTCGGGATCCTGCGCGAGGAAGAGGGCGGGTCGATCGACGTGCCGGATATCTACCGGTACGGGTTCGAGATCGGCCCGGACTACGCGACGGCGTGGCGGGATCTGCTGGAGGGCAAGGAGAAGTCGACACGCGTGGTGTTCGAGCGGGAGGCACCCATCTTCTCTGAGATCTGGCGCAGCCTGGATGTGGAGTGGAGCGCGCTCGGAACGGAGGAGATCAAGCGCAAGGATTACGCCGAGGCGCGCAGGGTGTGCGAACGCGCACTCGAGGCGGCACGGAGCGCGGACGACAGACGTGTCGAGGCGCACGCGCTGACGAGGCTTGCTGGCATCGATGCGGACTACTTGAGTGATTTCGTGACGGCCAAAGGGGAGCTAGAGCGAGCGCTGGGGCTCTATCGGAAGGCCGGAGATCGTCACGGTGAGGCGTTCACTCTCCTCCAGTCCGGCAGAGTCGCCTTGAACGCTGGCGAACGCGAGACGGCGCGTCCTTTTCTGGAGGCTGCACGGCAAGCGTACGAGCAGGAATCAAACTGGGCGGGCGTCTGGAACGCGCGCGTCTGGTTGGCGGAGTCCGCTGAGCAGCTTGATTCGCCGAGCGCAGCGGTACGAAACTACGTGGAGAGCATCCGCGCTGCACGGCGCGGAGAGACACTGATTTTCGAGAAGATGTCCTGGTGGGTTCTCAGCTCCTACGCGGAACGCCTGGGGCGCTATGACGAGGCCCTTCGGCTACGCTTGATTTCGGCGGAAGTCCTACGCGATCCCGACACGGGAGTCGGACAGGAACTTCCTCCTGATGCCGAGGACCTCATCCATCGCCTTGGTATCAGCCCCAACCGCGTCGCCGCCCTCCGCCAGGAAGCCCTCGACGCCTACGCCCGCGACAAGGGCCACTCCCTCCTCGTCGCCGCCTTCCCCGAAGTCACCTTCCCCCCCTTCGATTGACGTTTTCACCGCAGAAAATCGATGACCGCGAGGGTCGGCGCGTGTCGAGGGGCGCGCGTCACGGTGACGCGAAGGGGTGATGCGCGTGTCGAGGGGCGCGCGTCACGATGACCAGGCACCCGATCCGCGGGGCGAGGGGCGAGGGGCTCGGAAATCGGCTTCGCGCCCTCCACCTTCGACGCCATGGAGGATCCGACATAACCTCCGCCCGTGGCGACCGTGGTCTTCGGCGACTTCGAGTGGGACGTGGAGAAGGCGTCTTCGAACCGCAAGAAACACGGGGTCGCTTTCGAGGAGGCAGCCGAAGCCATGCGGGATCCCCTCTCCGTGGACTTCGAGGATCCCGCCGATCCCGCGAACACGTTGACCCTGGCGATGTCGCCCCGCGAGCGCATCCTTCTTGTTGTCACCACCGAGCGAGGAGAGCGCGTGCGCCTCATCAGCGCGCGCGTCGCAACGAGCCATGAGCGACGCATCTACGAAGCAGACCCCTGAGCCCGTCGAACCCTCGGCCGAGTCGCTCGAGGAGATGCCGGAGATCGATCTCCAGAAGCTCCGACGTCGCCCAGGACGCGGGCATCACGCGCACCTCCGAGGCGGAGAGCTGGTCGCGGTCGACGCGGATCTGTGGCCCTATTTCGGCAGCTCGGAGGCCGTCAACGCGGCGCTCCGCGGGCTCGTCGAGGCGGCCAGGCACATGCAGAAGACGGGGTCGTAGGCGCGATTGGAGCGCTGTGCTCCTTCGGCTGTGGACGCGAGGCATGCTCGTGAAGGGCAAGCTCTTGTTGATGGCCAAGGGGAAGGCACACGTCGAGCTGCTCACAAGTCACCCGTACCCACGCTCGCTCAGGCCTGCTCCTTCGAACTCTCTTCCAGCGTGGCAAGCAGTACCGGGAGCACAGCGCGATCCTTCGCCCGGCCCGTCTTCGACTTCACATCGATCAGCGTCGGCAGATCCAGCACGCGGAGGGGGCCGCCGCGCCGCCAACCACGATGAACTCCACACCTGCGGCCGTCAGCTCCGCGAGCAAGGCCTCGGAGTCAACGACCCTGGGGTGCTGCACGGAACCTCGCAGCCACGCGCGCAAGCGAAGCGCCCGCACGCAGCCGCTCCCGCAAGGTTCGTTGGAGAGCGAGCTGGATCAGCGTTCGATCGACCTCGGCCGCTGCTTCGAGGATCGAAGGGTCGAGGGACCCAAGCAGGGCGGTCTCCCGATCGGAGCGCCCCTCGCCTGCTCGATCTGCGGGTCCGGATCCCTTCACGAAGACGAGATTACCAAACGCGGAACCGGATCGCACTGCGGCTCAGCTTTTCGCGCCGCCCGCCCGCTTCATCCCTCCCCTCACGGGTGAATGAACACG
>JANMGF010000686.1:0-5984 GCA_031374535.1 Polyangium sp. (in: bacteria) | reverse complement strand
CTCGACGACCTCGAGGGCGAGGCGGACATCCCCGGTGACGAGGAAGAGGGAAGCTGAGCCATGAATCAACGAGGAATGGATTCGGGCGGCGGCCGCAACATCGACATGGACGACCGCGACTTCGGTCGGACGCCGGATCTCAATGCCGACGCCCCCGGACGCCGCCGCACCGGTCGCAAGCGCGTCTGCCGTTACTGCGCCGATAAGGCGCTTTTCATCGACTACAAGGACCCGCAGGCGCTCAAGTATTTCATCTCCGAGCGCGGCAAGGTCGTTCCCCGCCGCATCAGCGGCAACTGCGCGCGGCACCAGCGCAAGGTCACGCTCGCCATCAAGCGGGCGCGTAACATCGCGCTCTTGCCGTTCACCGTAACGGCGTAGTCAGGAGGACGTCATGGCCAACTACATCCACGTGGTCCTGACCGAGGACCTTCCCAACTTCGGGAAGAGCGGCGAGCTCGTTCGCGTACGGCCGGGCTATGCCCGCAACTTCCTCGTGCCCCGCGGTCTCGCGGTCGGCGCGACGAAGGAGAACGTCGCGCGCATCGAGCATGAGAAGAAGGCGGCTGAGATCCGCACGGCGAAGGCCAAGAAGACGGCCGAGGACCTCTCGCTGAAGCTCTCCAGCGTGAAGATCACGATTCACAAGCCCGTCGGCGAAGGCGACCGGCTCTACGGATCGGTGACCTCGCGCGACATCGAGGAGGCGCTCGCGGCCCAGGGGTTCGCCGTCGATCGTCGTCGCATCGAGCTCGAAACGATCAAGGCGCTCGGCTCCTACCAGGTCCCGATCCGCCTCGCGACGTCCGTGACCGCGACGATCCAAGTCACGGTCTCGGCGAAGGCCTGATCCAGGCAACACCCGGCGTAAGCCCGGGTCGAACGGCCTCTCGCCCCGCAGACATGCGGGACGAGGACGAGGGCTGGTCGATCCGGGCTTCGTTCATTTGGACTCCAACAATCTGTCGGAGAGCGTCTGCCGCGCGACCTCGTTGCCGCGCTGGATCGCGCGATCGATCATCGTGCGGTCCCGGAGCGACGCGCGTTTCGCCGGCGCGAGGACCGAAAGCAAGCCCGCGACGAACGCGTCTCCTGCGCCGAGCGTGCTCTCCGTCGCGATCGCCGGCCCACCTGCGCGCACCTCGCCGAAGGGCCCGATCGCGCGGGCCGGCGCAGGTCCGAACGTCGCGACGACGACCGCCTCGGGGCGGAGGAGCGGCGCCAGATCCCGTGGATCCGACGCTCGGAGCAGGCGCAAATCGACCTCACTCACCTTGAGCACGTCGATCACCGGGAAGAGCGATCGCGGGTCTGCGCGGCTGAGCGCGTCGTCCGTCCACAAACGGGGTCTCAGGTTCAGGTCCAGCGTGACGAGCGCGCCTTCTGCCCGCGCGCGACGCGCGGCACGTTCGACCGCGAGCAAACACGCGCGTGAAGGCAAGAGCCCGGAGAAGTGGACGACGCTCGTATGAAAGGACCGCGGCAACGCGGCGCGCAGCGCGAGCGCCTCTTCCACGACGGATCGATACGCCACGGCCCGCGGCGGCGTGTGGGTCGCGAATACGAGCCCCGTGCGTGCGTTCGACGTGGAGACGCGCGTCACGTCGACCCCGCGCAGCGCGACCCGCGACACGAGCGCGCGCCCCACCGGATCGTCCCCCACCGACGCGATGAGCCCTGCGCGCAGGCCGAGATCCGTGAGCGCGAGCGCGACATTGACGGCGCCTCCGCCCGGCGAAATCGAGACATGCGTCGCCGCGTCGAGCGACTTGCCCGACGGCACACCAAGATCCCAGAGCGCCTCACCCACGCACAACACGTCGGTGGTTGTCGTCGATTCCTCGCGATCGCCCTGCTGATCCGGGTGGAGCGCGCCCTTGATTCCTGGTAGATCGCTACCCGATCCCGACGCCTCGAGGGGCCCGCCCTTCGGGGCGTCTCCCATTTGGGGCCTCACCATGTGGATATCTTCGGGATTGTTTGGGGCCATCTGGTGAAGAAGTGCCATGCAGATCGCTCAGCGTCGCGGACGTTCATCCCAACCGATGGAACCGGCACCCGTCGCGGGCCGTGTTCCCCCGCACGACCTCGACGCCGAGGCCGCCGTGCTCTCGGCGGTCCTCCTCGAGCGTGACGCGCTCGATCGCGTCCTGGAGATCCTGAAACCGGAACACTTCTACAGCGACGCGAACCGACGCATCTACGAAGCCGCGACGGCGCTCGCCATCTCCGGCACGCCGATCGACATCGTGTCCATCGCCTCGTGGCTGCGTGATCGCGAGTGGATCGGCCAGATCGGCGGCGTCAGTTATCTGGCACAGCTCGCCGACGCGACGCCCGCCGTGGCGCACGTCGCCGCGCACGCGAAGGTCGTCTACGAGAAGTGGCGGCTCCGCCAGCTCATCGCCACGTGCCAGCGCGTCGCGGCCGAAGGGTACGGTGACGTCGGCACGGTGCAGGAGTTCATCGACGGCGCGGAGCAGTCCATCTACGCGCTCGCGCGCACCGCGCAGACGACGAGCGTGCAGCCGATCGCGCAGGTCCTGAAGGCGGCCTTCGAACAGATCACGGCCGCTGCCGAGCGTGGCGATCGCATCACGGGCATCTCCACGGGGTACGAGCGGCTCGATTCGAAGACCGCCGGCCTGCACGACGGCGACCTGATGATCATCGCGGCGCGCCCTGGCATGGGCAAGACGTCGTTCGTCCTCAACATCGCCGTCAACGTCGCCTCACCGCGCTCCGTGAGCTCGCCCGGACCCGGCGAGGCGGGGCACGGCTACGAGAGGCAAGAGCCGGGCTACGGCGTCTGCGTGTTCTCGCTCGAGATGCCGCGCGAGCAGCTCGCGAGCCGTATGGTCTGCACCGAAGGCAGGGTCGACCTCGGCAAGCTGCGCCAGGGCTTCTTGCAGCCCGACGACTGGCGGAGGCTCACCGAGAGCGCGTCGTACCTCTCGACGTTGCCGATCTGGATCGACGACACGCCTGCGATCTCCATCCTCGAGCTTCGCGCGAAGGTCCGTCGTATCCAGGCCGAGTACAACCGAAGCGCGGGGCCGGGCCAGCCCGATCGACGCGTGGGTCTCGTCGTCATCGACTACCTCCAGCTCATGAAGGGCCGCGACGGCGTGCAGAGCCGCGAGCAGGAGATCAGCGAGATCTCCCGAGGCTTGAAGCAACTCGCCAAGGAGCTTCGTATCCCCGTCATCGCGCTCTCGCAGCTGAACCGCGCGGTCGAGACCCGCACGAACAAGGACAACGGCAAGCGTCCTCAGCTCAGCGATCTCCGCGAGTCCGGCGCCATCGAGCAGGACGCGGACACGATCATGTTCATCTACCGCGACGAGTACTACAACGCGGAGACCACCAACGCGAAAGGCATCGCCGAGATCATCATCGCGAAGCAGAGGAACGGTCCGACGGGCAAAGTGCTCGTGCGTTTCGCCGCGTCGTACACGCGATTCGACAACCTCGCGCCCGGCGACTACCCCGAGATGGCCGACGACGAGTAGGGTCCCAAGATCCGGCGCCGCCCGCGCGTCCCAGGGTCAACATGCCGCCCGGCTTCGAGAGCAGACGCCCCACGATCGGAACCCTCTTCCTCGTCGCCCTCGCGACGATCCTGCCAGGGTGCGTCGAGCCGATCCAGAGCGGCGGCGTGATCCTCCGCGAAGGCGTCGAGACACGCCTCTCCGCGATGTGCCGCTTCCGCCGCGGCGAAGAGGGCAAGGCAGGCTTGTGCGCGCCGGAGACCGAAGCGCCCGCCGAGGTCTCCCTCTCGCGCGTGGACCCCAGCAAGAAGCTCTTCGCGGGCGCGCTCGTCGAGGCGAAGGCTGGCGACGTCCTGATCGACAACGGCGCGATCGCCGCGGTGATCAGCGCCTCGGACGGCTCGATCGTGGATGCGGCCGACGCCGAGGTGCGCGAGGACGCGCTCGGGCGTGTGACGACGTGCCTCGGCGCCCCGCTCGGATGCCTGACCGGCGCGACGATCAGCACGGGACACGAGCGCGACGGCTCGGCGTGGGTCCTCGCGCGAGGCCACGCAGAAGGTGATCCGCGCGTGACGATCGCGACGCGGACCCTGCTCGTCCCCGGCGCACGCGCCCTCCTCGTCGCGACGATCGTCTCCTCGACGGCCCCAGAACCCCTCGTGATCCCGAGCCTCGGCGACGCCGTCCTCTGGGGCGGGGCCGAAGCGTTGCCCGCGGCCGCTCGCCCGTTCGTCGCGGCCCTCGGGGCCGCCGTGGCGTATGCGATCGCCCCCGCCGACGATCGTTCCACGCTCGAGGTCGAAGACGCCGCGCCCGTGACCCGCCTTCATTTCGGGCGTGACGTTGCGTTACCGGCCGGCGGTTCGGTGCGGTACGAGCGGCTCTTCGTCGTGGCCCCGCGAGGCGATACCCTCGGCGTGCTCACCGAGCTCGCCCTCGTCCGCGAGGGGCGCGTGCCGGGCGCGATCGAGCTGCGTTTCGTGGACGCCGCAGGCAAGCCGATGTCCCCGCCCGAGAACACGCGCGTCCGGCTGCTCTCTCCGCTCTCCCCGCTCTCTCCGCGCAATACGCTCGAACCGTTCTTGCAGATCGGTCCCTCGGCTTCGAATGCCGGTGTCGCCGCCGAAGCTCCACCGGGACCGTACGAGCTCGACCTCGAAGGACACGGCTTCCGAGCGCTCGCCCGGATCCCGATCGAGGTGCGGTCGGGCGAGGTGACGCAGGCGACGATCGCCGTCGGCCCCGAAGCTGCGCCTGCGCCTGCGCCGCTCGCCCCTGACGGAAGGACACCTCTGCCCTGAGCGCTCGACCACCGGGCCCGACGGGCGCGGATGCAATGAACTTGATCGACGCGTGCCTCCGCCGTGGGTTCGTCCGCACGGACGTGCTACGAAAAAAACGCGCGTTCCATGGCGGATCGGCTCGGCAGAGAACGGCTTCTCGAGATGCAGCTCGCGGGCATGCCCGACCGGGCCCTCGCGTCGCTCGTCGCCGCGTCGCCTGATGACCACGCGGATCTCGTCGCGCTGCGGGAAGATCTCGCCATGTTTGCGCTCGCGGCGCCGCCCGCCGAGCCACCGAAGCGGCTGCGTGAACGCCTCCTCGCGACGCGCCCACGACCCCGCGGCCCCAAGCGTCCGGTGCTCGTCGTGCTCGACATGATCAACGACTACCTCACGCCCGGCCGCCCCCTCGAAGTCCCGCGCGCGCGTGACGTGATCCCGGCGGTGAAGGCGCGCATCGCCTGGGCGCACGAGAAAAACGTCCCCGTGATCTACGTGTGTGACGCCCACGCGCCCGACGACGAAGACTTCCGCGACTGGCCGCGCCATGCCGTCATCGGCACCGATGGCCCCGAGGTCTGGCCCGAGATCGCACCTTCGCCCGGCGATCACGTCGTGCACAAGCGGACCTACAGCGCCTTCAAGAGGACCTCCTTCGGCCCGCTGCTCGACGAGCTCCGCGCCGACGCGATCATCTTGACCGGCTGCGCCACCGAGATCGGCATCTTCGCCACTGCGAAGGACGCGCTCGAAGAGGGGTTCGTCGTGATGATCCCGCCCGACTGCCAGGCCGGCTCGAGCCCCGTGGCCGAGCACGTCACGCTCGTGACCCTCGCCGCGCTCGCGCCCTTCGAGCCTCGGTATCTTCGCGCCTGACGCTCTGTGCGAAGCCGCCCGCCAAGCTCCATGATCGCCGCGCCCGTGATCCACACCGAACTCCTGCCCTTCGACCGACCGGCTGTCGCGCGCGCGGCCGCGCTCCTCCGTGGCAAGCGCCTCGTCGCGTTCCCGACCGAGACCGTCTACGGCCTCGGCGCGCGCGCCGACGATACGAAAGCCGTGCGTCGCATCTTCGAGGCGAAGGGTCGTCCTGCGACAAACCCCCTCATCGTCCATGTCGCGAACGTCGACGGCGCGCGCGCGCTTGCCCTCGAGTTCCCGGCCGTCGCCGAGCGTCTCGCCGAGCTCTTCTGGCCCGGCCCGCTCA
>JANMGF010000676.1:0-22166 GCA_031374535.1 Polyangium sp. (in: bacteria) | reverse complement strand
CAAATTAGCTCGGCCTCGATTGCTCGAACCCCGCGACCGACGCGAGCGCCGGCACCTGCAGGGCGGACGCGGACGGCGGCGCGACGACGACGAGCCCGATCGACGCGGACACGGACGACGGCGGCGTCTCGGATGGCTCCGAGGATTCGAACCTCAACGGGCAGATCGATCCCGGCGAGGCCGATCCGAACAACGGCGCCGACGACGTGCTCGTCGACGACGCGGACGGCGACGGGCTTTCCGACGATCTCGAAGGAACGCTCGGCACGGATCCGAACGACGCCGACACGGACGACGACGGCGTGCCCGATGGCGAAGAGCCGAACCCCGCGGCGGACGCGGACGGCGACGGCCTCAACAACGCGAACGATCCCGACAGCGACAACGACGGCCTGCTCGACGGCACGGAGCTCGGGTACGACTGCACCGCGGCCGGGACGAGCACGACCGTATGCGTGCCCGACGCGGACATGGGCGCGACGAAGACGAGCCCGATCGACGCGGACACGGACAACGGCGGCGTCTCGGATGGCTCCGAGGATTCGAACCTCAACGGCACGATCGATCCGGGCGAGAAAAACCCGAACGATCCGAGCGATGACAGCACCGTGGTCGACACGGACGGCGACGGCCTGAGCGATGATCTCGAGGACTTCCTCGGCTCGGATCCGAACGACGCCGACTCGGACGATGACGGCGTGGCCGACGGCGCGGAGCCGAACCCGTCGATCGACACGGACGGCGACGGGACGCCGAACATCAACGACGCCGACAGCGACAACGACGGCCTCTTCGATGGCACCGAGCTCGGCCTCGGCTGCGACAACCCCGCGACGGATGCGAGCGCCGGACGCTGCGTGCCCGACGGCGACATGGGCGCGACGACGACGAGCCCGATCGACGCGGACACGGACGACGGCGGCGTCTCCGATGGCTCCGAGGACTCGAACCTCAACGGCGTGATCGATCCCGGCGAGGCCAACCCGAACAACCCCGGCGACGACAACTCGGTGCAGGACACGGACGGCGACGGTCTCGGCGACGAGCTCGAGGACTTCCTCGGCTCGGATCCGAACGACGCCGACTCGGACGACGACGGCGTGATCGACGGCGAGGAGCCGAACCCGAGCGACGACTCGGACAACGACGGCATCAAGAACGTCCTCGATCCGGACAGCGACGGCGACGGTCTGCCCGACGGCCTCGAGCTCGGCTTGGACTGCTCGAACCCGGCGACGGATATGGCCGCGGGCGTGTGCGAAGCGGACGCGGACATGGGCGCGACGACGACGAGCCCGATCGACGCGGACACGGACAACGGCGGCCTCGGCGACGGCGTCGAGGACACGAACGGCAACGGCGTGGTCGATAGCGGCGAGGGCGATCCGAACGACCCCACCGACGACGCCGAGTGCATCACGGACGCGGATTGCGGCACGTCGACGAGCGGCAAGGTCTGCAACGTGAGCAACGTGTGCGTCGAAGGTTGCCGCGGCATGGACGGCAACGGTTGCCCGACGGGCCTCGAATGCACCTCGATGGACGTCACCATCGGCATGTGCGTGGAGCCGACCACCGCGAGCACGGGCACGGGCACGGGCACGGGCACGGGCACGGGCGGCCAGGGTGGTGAGGGTGGCGCAGGCGGCGCAGGCGGCGCAGGCGGCGTGGACTCCGACGACATCACCTTGAGCGGCGGTTGCTCGGGTTGCTCGGTCGCGACGGACGACGACGCATCGCGCGGCCTGCTCGCGGCCTTCGGCGCGGCGCTCCTCGCGTTCGGCCGGCGCCGTCGTCGCGCCTGACGTGATTGGGGGCTCGCTCGATCGAGCCGAGCCCCCGTTTTCCCTTCCAAACTCAGCTCACTGGCAACAGAAGGTCACGGTCCCTTCGGGCACGACCTCTCCCGTCGGCGCGCCGCCTGTCGCAGCGCAGCCGCCGCCCACCATCGGCGGGATCGCCTGGATCGACCACGTGATGGAGTCGAGGAGCGCGCTCACGTTCCTGCAGGTCGTGTTGTCCACGGCGGTCGTCGGGTCGCCGCCCTGCATGCACATGTTGAAATCGTAGAAGCGGAAGAGGCCACCGTCACACGTGGCGGCCGACGCGCACGCGCATGCGCTGCACCCGCGCATGTCCGTGGCGTTTTTGTAGCCTTGCACGGCCTCGGTCCAGCCCGCGGGGCATGCCTGGTCGCCGTCTTGCCGGATGCAGAGGCTCTCGGCCGGATCGGCGGGCTTGGGCGCGCATGTCGAGCCCGCGCCGCAACCGCCGCCGGAGGCCTTGGCCCCGCACGCGTAGATCCGACCTGCGAACAGTTCCTTGTTGGAAAAATCGCTCATGGAAGGCGCGCAACTTCCGGGCGACGTCACCGCCGCGGGGTTGCCTTGCCTGCACGAAAGCGAGCCCGTGAATCCGAGCAAGTCCGTCGGTTTGGCGCAGGCCCCGTTCTGGAAAGCGCCCGACCAGTCTTCCGCGGTGCCGCCGCAGTTCGTCGAGCCCGGGTGGCAGGAGAGCGTCGGCGCCGAGCATGCCGCGCCCTGGAGATCGCCACACGTGCACGCTGAACACTCGGCCGGGCCCGCGAGGCCGATGAACAGCTCCTCGGGCGTGCTTCCGTCCGCGCAAGGCTCGGCCGGCGCGCCATCGGCTTCCTCGGTCCACGCGTACGACCATCCCGCGGGCGCTTCCTCCACGCACGTGAAGCCGGCCGTGCAATCGTCGTCGGCGCAGTCGGCATCGCCGTCGCCGTCGTTGTCCTTGCCGTCGAGACACTCCTCGACCCCGGTCATCCCGGCCCCCGAACCGCCTTGCCCGCCCCCGGAACCGCCTTGCCCGCCTTGTCCCCCACCGGCGCCGGCTTGTCCGCCCGAACCCCCGTTTCCGCCGGGCCCCGTGGTGGTGCTTCCGCTTCCAGCGCTCCCTCCAGATTGGAACACGCCGGTCGTATCCGAGCCGCATGCGAGGAGCGATGAACCGAGGAGCACGAGCGCGCCGAAGGGCAGGGCGGAGGTGACGAGCGAGGCTCCGAACGTGCGTCGAAGCCGAATGGGGATGGACATGGTAAGCTCCCGGGTTTTTTCACGAACGGAACGAGCAGACGAGGTGCGTTGCTCGACAGGGATATCGTGAAACCTGGGATTGGAGAAGGATCGTCTTGCGCGACACCCGATTTCGGGATCAGCCGAAGACGGGGTACTTGCGTTCGTCGTAGAGCGCGCCGAGGTGCTTGCGCATGCGGCCGATCACGACGTCGAAGCCGGCCTGGACGATCTCCGGATCGTCGGCGTGATGCGGCTCGAGGTCGCGCCCGAGCGCCTCCGAGAGGTGGATCGGGGGCAGGACCTCGGTCGTGATCTTCGCGGGCAGCGGGATCTGCGGCAGGAAAGGCAACGCCCACACGCCCCACGGCAGGCCTGCGAGCAGCGGCCAGACGTCGGCCGAACGTACGAGCTTCGGGATGCCGAGGAATTTGGCGAAGTCGTGACCTCCCGAGAGCACGACGACGGTCTCGTGCGAGCCGGCCGAGACCACGGGCGTAATCGGAATGCCCCAGCGGATGGCCTGCGCGACGAACCCTTTGCGCCCGCCCAGGTCGATGTTCTTGCGTTGCCAGAACGTGCGAAACGACTCGCGCGCGGCGCCGGGGAACAGGAGGACGGATTGCCCGCTCGCGAGCACCGCGTCCATGGCTCCGCGATCGGCGCGCAGGACCCCCGAATCCGCGAGGAGCCGGGTGAACGGATCCCAGAGGTTGTGCAGGAGATCGTGCGAGAGCACGTAGAGCGGACGATCGAAGCCCACGTGGTCGTACCAGGCGACCCCGAAACAAATGCCATTGATGGGCAGGACGCCGCCGTCGTGGTGGGAAACGACGATCGTCTGGGACGACGGGAGCCGCTCGGCGCCGCGGATTTCGCTGCGGAAATAGGATTTGACGAAACGCGAAAGGATGCGGTGCGACCGCTTCACGACTTCGGCACGAATCTCCGGAACGATATGTCCGTGTTTTCGGGGGGAGGTTCGTGTCGCGCTCGAATGCGGAGCGCCGTCGTCGACTTTCATGCGGGGATCGTCCTGGTCGCGTCGGGCACGGACGCGGAACCAAAAAAGCCTTCGAGCGTCCTGACGACCTCGTCCGGACACTCGATCATGGGCAGGTGGCCGCACCCTGGAATGACCTTCATCATAACCCTGGGGAGCTTGGCTGCCACCTCGGCCGCGCTTTCCTGTGGAATCAACCGGTCCCGCTCGCCCCAGACGACGAGGACCGGCATGGTGAAGCGGTGCGCGTTTTCCAGGATGGTCGGTTCGAGCAGATCCGGGACCAGGTCGTGGAACACCTGGGCCATTTCGTCGATCGTGGGATGGATGGGCCTATCTAGGGAATCTTTCACGAATTTGCGGGTATACGCGTTCCGGGCGACGAACACCCGGTCGAGCAGCGGCATCGCGAGCCGATCCAGCGTCCGTGAGAGCAGCCACGGCTGCATGACGGCCCGCGCGAGCCACGGCGTGATCGCCGGATACCGCCGCATCCCGGCCGCGCCGATGAGCACGATGCGCGAGGCTCGTTCGGGCGCGAGCAACGCCGCCTGCGCCACGACCTGCCCACCGGCCGAGTGTCCGACGAGGGTCGCGCGGTGCATCCCGCGCTCGTCCATCCATTCCAGGAGTGTCTCGGCGTAACGCTTGATCGAGTGTCTCGCCGTCGGCTTGTACGAGAGCCCGCAACCGGGAAGATCGAGGCCGGCCACGCGGAATCGTCCGGCGAGGGGCTTCACGACATGCTCGAAGTGCGTGAAATCACCCACGAGTCCATGGACGAACACCACGCTTTCGCCCTCGCCCGCGTCGAAGTAAGCGACAGTCCCTCGCCGGAGCGATGCGAGGCGCGTGGGGAACGGAAAGGTCTGCGAACGCCCCTGTCCCTGACCCGATACGACCACGGGGCCGAGGGTAGCGACGAGCCAGGCGGCGTCGAGCGAAACCAATCGCGAGCCGTGCGGGGTCCGGGTCGGTCGTGTTGCGCGCTGAAGCCGTGAAATATGGCCTACATCGCGAAACCACGCGAAGGCACGCTTTTTCGTGGGGTGCTTCATGGGGCTCGACGGCGCGCCCGCATGGAAGTACATACGCCGCTCGCTCGGCCCCGATCCGGGACCGGCACAGGCCACAATGACACCTCCTCGAAATCGCCGAAGGTCAACCTCTCCTCGGGTGGAATCGGAAGACCAGGGCGAGCCGGGCCTCCTCCAGGTGAGCCGTGAAGCGCAGCTCGAGTGGGTCTTCGAGATCCTCTTCGGCAGGGGCGCGCTCGACAGGGACGAGGCCGTCGGGCAGGCGCTCGATGCGTTGATCCTGCTCGGCCTCGCCGACGAGGAGGATGAAACGAAGAAGGCCGCGGCGCGTGCGGCCGTCGAGCGGACGATCGACGTCGGCTTGAAGCAAGGCCGCTTCGACAAGCCGAAGCGTGGTCAGATCCGCGCCATTCGTACCGATGCGAAGGAGTATTCGTCCGAAGATTGGACGCTCTGCTTGATGAACGCGCTCGATCAGGAGCCCACGGATCGCGATGCGGCCCTGCGCTTTGCCGCCTACTGGGCCGCGTCGCACACGGGCCTCGCTTTCGTGCGTTTGCAGCGTGGCGGCTCGATCCTGACTGGCCTCGATGGCGCGCTCGAGTCGGCCTTGCAGCGAGGCCGCTTCCTCGACGTGGGCGGCGGCTGCGTGCGTAAGGTCTGACAGGAACGACCGATCGCTTCGTGATACCTTCCGCGCCATGTTCGGCCGGATCGGCGTCATCGCTCTGAACACGTACCGTGAGTCGGTGCGCGCGCGCATCCTGATCGGGCTCGCGGCTGTCGCCTTTTTCGTGTCGTTTTACGCGGTCGTCGTCGGCGCCTTCACGCTCAAGAACGCGCCGCGCGTGGTGAGTGACCTCGGCGCGGCCTCGATCTCGATCTTCAGCCTGGCCGTGGCGATCATCATCGGCGCGACCTCGCTGCACCGCGAGCTCGAGCAGAAGACGCTGTTTCCCATCCTCGCGCGCCCGATCCGCCGCAGCGAGTACCTCGTCGGCAAGTACCTCGGCACGTTGCTCACGATCGCGGTCTTCGTGATGGCCGACGCGGGGCTCGTGCTCTTGCTCAGCGCGGGCTTCGGCCAGGGCGTCTCGTCGCTCCACATCTACCGCTTGATCGGCGCTTCGTTCGGCTGGCTCGTGTTGATCGGCGCCTCGGCCGTGCGCCTCCGAGCGCTACGCACCTACGGACCGATCCCGTGGGCCGCGGGCATGCTCGTGCTCGGCGCCTTGTTCTGCGACGTCGCCCCCGACGAGCGCCGCGTGGTCCTCGCCTCGAGCGCGCTCACCATGCTCGAGATCGCCATCGTCGCCGCGGCCGCCACGCTTTTCGCCTCGTTCTCCACGCCGTTCCTGTCGGCCCTCATGACGCTCGGCATCTTCGTCGTGGGCCGGCAGGCCGACAGCCTCGCGCGGCTGCCCGTCAAATCGTTCGGCCAGGCGATGCACGACGCGGGGGTCGTGCTTTCGAAGATCGTGCCGAACCTGCAAATCTTCGTCCCGCCGCGGCCTTTGCTCGTCGGCGAGGCGATCGACGTGAAGCTCTCCTCGTATCTCGGCATGGCGTCGCTCACCTCGATCGGCTGGTCGCTTGCACTTCTCGCCGTGGCAACGCTCGTCTTCAACGAGCGTGATTTCCTGTGAGCGACGCGGCCCCCGTAGTTCCGATCCTCACGCGCGTCGTGCGAGCGCTCGCGATCGTTTCGCTCGTGGGGCTCTTGCTCGGCGCGGTGACGGCGCGTGTCGTGTGGTCGGGGGAGTCGGAGATCGCGGAGAGCACGGCGTCGCTCCGGCGCGGGGACGCCTACGAGGCCGTGGTGCGGGCTCGCAGGGCTGCGGGCTGGTATGCGCCTGGCGCGCCGCACGTGCGGGTCGCTTATGAGCGGCTCGCGGCGATTGCTACGACCGCGGAGGGCCTCGGCGATCGGGATCTCGCGCTCCTCGCCTGGCGTGGCATACGCACGGCGGCGATCGAGACCCGCTGGCTCCTCGTGCCCCACAAGGAGGACCTCGACCGCGCGAACGTGGCCATCGCGCGTATCGAATCCGCGGCGCCGCGTCCTCCCGGCACGCGGACCGAGCCGGCGCAACGTATCGAGGAAAAGCAGCTCGCCGCGCTCCTCCGTGACGAGGCGCCTCGTACGCCGTGGGTCGTCCTTTTGCTCGTCGCGTTCGTCGCTTGGGCGGGCGGAGCGGCGTGGGCCGTGCGCCGCGTGCGCCTCGAGGAGGGCGCCTTGTTTCTCGCCCGTGCGCGCTCGGGTGCGCTCGTCGCGCTCGTGGGCGTGGGCCTCTGGGTGCTCGCGCTCTGGCGCGCTTGATTCAGGGTTTGGCGAGGCGTCGAGATGTCGGTGACCTGGGAGAAATGCGCATTCCCGGCGAGGGCCGTGGCGAAATGGTGCGACGCCGTATTGCGGAGGCCGAGGGACGGAGCGCTTTTCGGATCGAACGTTCGATCCTCAGCGCGTGGACGAGAGGGGGGCGAAGAGCAGCGACCGGTAATGGGCGAGCTCCTCGATCGACTCGCGGATGTCGTCGAGCGCGCGGTGCGTCTCCTTCTTCTTGGGCGCCTGCCGTTCCGGGCACCACCGCTTCACGAGCTCCTTCAGCGTCGACACATCGATCATGCGGTAATGCAGGTGCGCCACGACGTCGGGCATGTAGCGCTCGAGGAACTCGCGATCCTTCCACACGGAGTTCCCACAGAGAGGCGCCGTTCCTTTGGTGACGTGCCGCTGCACGAAGGCGAGCGTCTGCGCGTGGGCGTCCTCCAGCGTGACCGTCGAGGCCGGGATCCGTTCGAGCAGCCCCGAGCGCGCGTGGAGATCGCGTACGAAGTCGTTCATCGTCGTGGCGAGCACCTCCGGCGGTTGATGGATGACGAGGTTCGGCCCCTCCTCCACAAGGCGAAGGTTACAGTCCGTCACGATCGTCGCGATCTCGACGATCACGCAACGCTCTGGATCGAGCCCCGTCATCTCGAGGTCCACCCACACCAGTCGGTCCGACGGTTCCGCCATGGAGCGGAGCATAATCAACGTTGCCCGTCCCCCGCGAGGGGTTTGGGCATGGCTCGGCTCGCCCGTGCGGGAACGCGGAGCGCCGAGCGTCGATCGGTACCTTCGCTCGCTCGTGGATGGACTACGCTCGTACGTCATGGCCCGTGCGGCGCACCACGACGATCACGCGCATCACGACCACGCGCATCACGACGATCACGTGCATCAGGACGACCCCGCGCATCACGACCACGCGCACGACGAGGGCCACGATCACAAACACGCGCACAGCGTGGCCGAGCTCCGGCGCACGCCCTTCCGGCGGCTGATCATCGCGTTCTCGATCACTGCCGGCTTCATGGTCGTCGAGGCCGTCGTCGGCTTCTTGTCGGGCAGCCTCGCGCTTCTCGCCGACGCCGGGCACATGCTCGCGGACGCGGCCGCGCTCGCGCTCGCCATGATCGCGCAGCGCATCGCCTCGCAGCAACGCACGCGCGCCCGCACGTACGGCTACCGTCGCGCGGAGGTGCTCGCGGCCTTCGCCAATGGTGTCGCGCTCGCGCTCACGGCCGTGTGGATCTTCGGCGAGGCCATCCAGCGGTTCCAGGAGCCTCGTTCGATCGACGGGGCGGCCATGACGGCGACCGCGGCGGGCGGCCTCGTCATCAACTTGCTCGCCGCGACGGTCCTTTCGCTCGGCGACAAGGGGCACAACATCAACACCCGCGCCGCGCTCGCGCATGTCCTCTCCGACGCGCTCGGCTCCGTCGGCGCCATCGTGAGCGGCGTGCTCGTTCTTTCGCTCGGCTGGACCCGCGCCGACCCGGCCATCAGCGCCGTCATCGCGCTCCTGATCTGCTGGGGCGGCTTCAAGCTCGTGCGGGACACCTCGCACGTGCTCATGGAGGGCAGCCCCATCGAGATCGACATCGCGCACGTCGAGGAGACGCTCCTGCGTGTCCCCGGCGTCGTCGGTTTCCACGACCTGCACGTCTGGTCGATCTCCGAGGGCTTCGACGTGCTCACGGTGCACATCGTCATCGCGCGTGGTTTCCACGGCACCGACGTCGTCCAGGCCGTCGCTGGGCGGCTCCGTGAAGCCCACGGCCTCGAGCACTGCACGATCCAGCCCGAGCCCTCCCCCGAGCCCCAGCTCGTCCCCCTGCGCCGCAAATCGTCCCCCCCGTCGGCGCCGGGAGCCACGGAGATTCCTTCGACGTCAAACGATCCCAAGCCCCCCGACGGCGTCTGACCGTCCTACGACCCCGCGAACATCTCCGTCACCCAGTACGATCCATCCGCCCCGCGCGAGACCGCGACGCCCACGCGCGAGAATTTATCGAGCAGCAGGTTGCCTCGATGCGACGGGCTCGCCCACAGCGCCCGATGCGCGTTCTGCAACGAGCTCGCGCTCGCCACGTTTTCGCCTGCGATCGCCGCCTTGATCCCCGCTGCTTCGATGCGCCTCCGTGGATCGCCCCCGCCCACGTCGTGGCCCACGAGCCGCGCCTTCATCATCTCCTCCGAGTGCGCCCGCGCCACCTTGTCGAGCGCCGCGTCCCGCACGAGCGGCTTGCGCCCCTCGGCCACCCGCGCCGCGTTGATCATCCGCAGCATCGCGTCCGCGTCGTCCTTCGCGCCCGCCGCGGCCTCCTCGCCCGGCACGGCGGCGCGGACGAACTCACTCGGCGGCTTTTGCCCGGCAAAAATCGTCGTTTCCAGCACCGGCCGCGGCCCCGTCGAGACCGTCGCGAGCACCTGCACGAGCCACGTCCCGGGCTGATCCACCGCGAACGTCGAGCGAATCCGGCCTCCCGAGAGCGAGCTCGGCACCGTGCGTGGCGCCGCGCGTGGGCCGAGCAGCACGACCTGCACGCCCGTGGCTGGCACGAGCATCGTACCTTCCAGCGTGATCCACTGCCCCACGCGCGCCGCCGTCGGCACGGCGGCCATGTCCGCGAGCGCGTCGAGCGTGATCACCGTCGCCACCGACGCCCCGTTTTCGCCGTCGATCTTCGCCACCCCGCACCGACGCGCGCCCAGCGTACGAACCCCGCTGATCCACCCCTTGAACCGCGTTGACGTGTCGGCATCGTCGAGGTTCTGGCCCGACAAGGACCACGCTTTGGGCCAGACGTGTGGATCTCCCGCGGCGCGTAACGAGAAGGCGAGCTCGTCCGCCGTCAACGCGCTCGCTCCGTCGAGCTGCCGCCGCGCGACGAGCCCTGCGACCTCCATCAGCGCGCTGTCGGCGGGTCCGCACAACCCGAGCAACGCGGCCTCGCGAGCGCCGGTCTTCGGGGCACCGTGGGGCGAGGAGACGTTTGGCTTCCAGGTGACGCGAAGGGGGCCGGCGTCGGCGGTCGCGACGAGCGGCAAGGTCAGGGCGGCGAGGGCGGGCAGGGAACAGAGGGCCGCGTGGAGGAGGGACGGACCCCGGTGCAATCGTCGCGGATGAGCTGCTTTCATCGAGGGTCCTCCGGGGGGGGTTTGGGGGCACAGCCCGGTTTACCGGGCGGAGCCCCCAACGTCAGACGAGCTTAGCGCGCCGCCGTGTACACCCCTTGCTCGGGGTCGGCGACTAGCGGCGCGCCGATCATCACGCGTTCGACGTACCGCACCATGGCCCGATGCACCTCGCGTGGCGCTCCGCGTGCCCGTTCGGGTCGATATCGCCCTAGGATCTCGGTCATCACGTACCCGCCGAGCCCTTCCTCGTGGGCGATCGCGAGCAGCGCATCCATCGACGGATCGGGCTCCGTTTCTTTGTCCGTCACGCGCACCGCCACGTACGCGCCGATCGCCGACTCCAGGCAGATGAGCTCTTCGATCATCGTGAGGTGGTAGGGGATGTCGTCCTCCTGCTCGAGGAGCCTCGCGCGGAGCTCGGGCTCGTACCGGATCACGGCGCGGCATCCCGCGTAGATGCGCCCGGGGTCGCCGCCGGAGTAACCGACGCGGATCGCGCCGGCGCGGTCGACGTCGAGGAAAGCGCGGAAGACCGGCAAACGCGTGTTGCGCGACGAAGCGAGGCCGTTCGAGAGCCGATCGGCGAGCTCGATCGCGCGGCGTGACGCAGGCCAGTAGGCGATGGACTCGGCAGCCATGCGGCGCGCCTCGTCGCGATCGTTCCGCTGCTCGGCGAGCTCCGCGAGCTTCAGGTAGGCCGTCGCCAGCGTCGGATCGATGGCGACCGCGTCCTCGTAGGCGACACGCGCGGCGGCCCGGTCCCCTTGTTGCACGAGCACATCGCCGAGCTCGACGGCGATCCCCGCGGCGCGTGTATGTCCCAGGGCTTTCCGGAAAAGCTCGGCCGCAGCCTTCGGATCGTTCGCGTCGCGCTTCGATCGGGCCTCCGTCAGCGCGTCCGTTGCGTCCTCGGAGAGCTTCACCTCCACGAGGGCGAACGCGCGGCCTTTCTCGGCGGGTTCGGCCTTTTTCCACGGATCCGGCTCCGCGGTGGGGGCGGGGCCGTACTGCGCGACGAGGTTCGCGAGCTTCGGATCTGCGCCATCGATCGCATAAAGACGCGGCGACTTCTCGAGCACCTCCACGATCAGGCTCGAGAACCGCACCGTTCGTCGCAGGTCGTCGAGGCGCGCGGGGCCGGCGTACTGGAAGCGGTGGAGGTCTGGAAACACCCTCGCGGCGCGCACGGAAATCGGCGTATCGACCGGCGCGAGCAAGTCGAGCTGCGCGGCGCTGTACGCGGGTAACCACGCCGGAGCGGTCCCTGGCGCGAGCCTGTCTGCGGCGACGACCTCGGGCGGGGGCGTCATCGGCGCGGCGCCGGCGCAGCCCACGGTGCCGAGGGCGAACGTCACGAGCGCTGCCGCGGCTCCGTCACGCATGGTTTGGTGGTAGCAAATTTCGGCGCGCCTGTCGCTCGGCCCGTTCGCGGATCGCGCCTCGACAAAGGAGCGCGTCGCTTCCGCATTTCCGTGGTAGGCTCTGCCCGCTTGGGCATCGAGGTCAATAGAGCCGCCAAGGTCGGCATGATGACCGTCGCGCTCGCGGCTGCGGCCTACGGCGCCTATCGTTTCATCTCGCCGGACGCGGGTACCGAGGGCGGTTATCGCGTATGGGCGCATTTGCCGGACGTGACGGGCGTCGCGCCGCACTCGCGCGTGATGATCTCGGGCATCCAGGTGGGCACGGTGGATCGCATCTGGCTCGACGGCGGCAAAGCACGCGTCGACCTCAAGATGTTCCCGACGGCCCCGCTCTACGACAACGCGGCCATTGGCAAGCGGGCGGCGAGCCTCATCGGCGAGTATTACATCGTGCTCGCGCCCGGAACGGAAGGTTATCCCCGGATACCGGATCGCGGCGAGATCAAGCACTATATCGAGGAGCCATCAATCCAGTCCTTGCAGGGCCAGGTCTCGGACATCCTCAAAGACGTCAAGACGGTGACCGAGACCTTGAAGGGTACGGTCGGCAGTGATCAGGGCAAGGATCAGCTCGAGAAGATCCTGAAGAACCTCGCCGAGGTGACCGAGGCCTTGAACGACACCGTCAAAGAGAACCGCACGGCCGTCAAGGACACGATCAACAACATCAACACGATCACCCAGAACTCGCAGCCGAACATCAACGCCATCCTCGACAACCTGCGCCAGGTGACGGGCGACGTCCGCAAGATGACGGGCACCGCGTCGGGCGATGGGGGCAAGGCGGGCGAGCTTCGGAGCGCGGCGGCGCGGATCGATAAGGCGACCACGTCCCTCGAGAGCGCGCTCGGGCACGCCGACAACGTCGCGGCGCGTATCGATCGTGGCGAGGGTACGCTCGGCAAGCTCACGAAGGACGAGACGCTGATCAACGAGGTCGAGAGCGCCGTCGGGGACGTGGGCGAGCTCGTCGGCGGTATGGGCCGATTGCAGACGGTCGTTGGCCTGCGGACCGATTACAACTTCCTCGCGAATACGATCAAGAGTTACGTCGAGCTCCGGCTTCAGCCGTCCGAGGACAAGTATTACCTCATCGAGCTCGTCAACGACCCGCGCGGCCTCACGACGTTCGAGCAGATCGACGTGGACACGACGAACCCCAACGACCCGCCGCATTACCGCGAGGTCCGAACGGTCACGACGAACGCCCTCCGTTTTTCCTTCCAGTTCGCCAAGCGCTTCGGCCCCTTCACGGGTCGCTTCGGGATCAAGGAGTCGACCGGCGGCCTCGGCCTCGACTTGCACTTGCTCGACGATCGATTCGAGCTCCGGCAGGACGTCTTCGGCTTCGGCGAGCAGATCTCCCCGCGCTGGAGGGTGGCGCTCGCCTACGAGTTCATTCGTAAGCTCTGGCTCATGGGTGGCGTCGACGACATCCTGAACGCCGATCGCCGTGATTACTTCATCGGGTTGCAGCTCCGGTTCAACGACAAGGATCTGAAGACGATCCTGCCGTTCACGCCGCCCGTGTTCTGATCCGCGCTGCGGAGCCCTCGCCGCGCCGGACTCTCCGCATGCCGCCCCTGCGGCGCCTCCTCCGCAGCTGATTTTCAGGCGAAATCGCCGATCATGGCCGAAAATCGGGTCGGCACGGGCCGTGCAATGTGTCCCCTCGAGCGCCGCGACAGGCGCCATCCGAAGGAGCCAGCCATGTTGCACGTCCGTTCGTTCTTCCGCCCCCTCGCCGTCACCCTTTGCCTCGCTTTCGCCGCCGCGCCCACGGTCGCCTTCGCCGCCGCGCCCACGGCCACCGTCGCGACCGCGACCGCGTCCGCCGTCGCATTCGCGAGCGAGGAGAGCGCCCCGGCCGGCGCCAAGGACGAGGCTGGGAACAAGAAACGCAAGACGTTCCCCATTCCCGCGGACCAGTTCCAGAAGCGTATCGACCAGCGCATCGAAAAGGGCCGCGCGCGCATGGAGAGCCGCATGAAGGAGCGCAACGTGCCCGAGGCCGCTCGCACGGAGCGCCGCAAGCGCTTCGACGACGCCGCGAGCGAGGTCCGCGCCGCCGCCAAACGCGCCACCCAGGATGGGACCGTCACGAAGGAAGAGGCCAAGGAAGTGCGCAAGATCGCGAAGTCGCTCAAGCCGACGGCCAAAAACAACAAGAAGAAGGGCGAACGCCACGGCAGGAAGCATGGCAAAGGGGCTTGATTAGTAGGCCGGGCTACGTAATTCGACCAACGACCACCTCGACCGGCGACGACACCTGTACGACTGAACAACCGCACCCTACGCGCAGGGTCGAGGTGGTCCCAAGGACGTGATCGATCGTACGTAATTTCGGCCTATCCCGCGGAACTATGGCGGTTTTTCCGCGGTGGATCGCCGCCCAAACCTGGATCGAGAGCACCGTTGACATGGACTGAAAATGCGTTCAGTATCCGGCCCTGGACGCGCCTCGCCCCGAACGCCCTCGGTCGGGTCTTCTTGCGCGCCAGGGAAGTCGCCATGGCTCCGCCCAGCGCCAGTCATCGTGTCGTTTGCCTCGGGGTCCCGGGGGCGTCGCAGCTCGGTTTTGCCGAGACCAATGCGCGCGACGTTTTTCGGTTGTTCACCGGCGCGCTCGCCCCGCCGGGGACCGTCGCCACGTGCCTCGTCGGGGACGACGCGACGAAGCGTGCCGTGACGGGCGAGCTCCAGGCCGCGTCACGAGAACATACGCCGTTTTTCGTGATGTATTTCTCCGGGCGGGCGAGCGACAAGGGGCTACATGTCGCGGATGGTTGTATCGGCTCGGGGGCGCTCGCTCGCCACTTCGAGCGGGTGGCCGCGCCTTCGGTGCTCGTCGTGCTCGACCTGGTGGTCGGGCCGGTGCCGGATGAAGACGTGGTGCCGAAGTGGGTCGAGGCCGTCGCGCGTGCGCGGAAGGGCCTGCGCGTGGCGGCCGCACGGGCGACGCGTATTGGCGCGGGTGCGGAAGGGGAGGGGCGCGCGCGATTCACGGGTGCGCTCCTGGAAGCGTTACAAACCGCGGACGGCGATCTGGAGCTCAAGGGCGCGAAGTACATTTCGGATATGCGGGCACTCCACCAGACGGACGCGATTTTGCAGCGGCGTTGGCACGCGACGCACCTGCCGATCCGAATGGGTTCTTTCGGCGATTTTCCGCTGGCCCGGTGCCAGGCCGCCGAGACCCTCGGAGGAGGCGCCGTGCTGGGTGTCGCGGGCGGGACACGTGTTTCCGCGACCGTGCGGTATTCGCTCCAGGGCCGCACGGGCGTGCCAACGGTCCTGCATTACGCGCTGGAAGACACGACCCACGAGGTCCTCGGCGAGGGCACGGTCACGCTCACGCCGGACTCGGATGCATACACCGGTCGGCAACGGATTCGGCTTCCATCCCGGGTCCTCGCCGAGCACACGGTCTGGGGGCCGATGCTGGACATGGGCGAGCGGGTGCACGTTCGATGGCGGATCACCCTGCGAGACGCCCGGGGCCGTACGCTCGATCGACGCGTCTTCGGGCACGAATACGCGGCCGTCCCCAAGTCTTCCCGGCGCGCTTGAGGGATCGGGTGGCCGGGGCTGGCTCCGAATGGCCGCGTGCTGTGCTACAAGCCTGCCGATGCCTCGCGCGTTTCCCAGCACGGCCCTCCTTCTGTCTCTCGTCCTCGGGGCTACCCTGGCGGCGTGTCAGGGTTGCCGTACGCCTCCGGCCGTCACGGTCGAGGAGGACGTGGCCCCGGCCAAGCCCACGGTGCGGCTCTACTTCTTGAGCACGGTCGCCGGCGCCATCGAGCCCTGCGGTTGCACGAAGGATCAGCTCGGAGGCGTGGACCACCTCGCGGCGTTCCTGCGCTCGGAGTCGGCCACGTCGCCCACGAGCCTCGTCCTCGGCGCAGGCCCGATGTTTTTCAGCGACCCGACGCTCCGGCCCGAGCAACGAACGCAGCAATCCTGGAAGGCCGAGACGCTCGCCGCGGCGGCGAAGGAGCTTGGCCTGGTCGCGTGGGCGCCGGGCGTGAACGACTGGGCGGCGGGCGGCGAAGCGCTCTCGAAATACGCGTCGACGGCCGGATCCGCGCTGCTCGCGGGCAACGTCGAGGGCGTGCCGGGCGTGACGGGCGTCGTGGTGCGCGAGGTTTCGGGCGTGAAGGTGGGGATCGTGGGCGTGGCGGAGCCGCGGGACCGAACGGGAAAACTCCCGGAGGGGATCACCACGAAGCCCGCGCTCGACGCGATGCGCGCCGGGGTCGAGGAGGCGAAAAGACAAGGCGCGCGGGTGCTCGTGGGCATCGCCGCGTTGCCGCGGGGCGAGGCGCTGCGGCTCGCGGACGCGATCCCGGAGCTCGCGGTGCTGGTGCTCGGAAAGCCGCAGGAGTCGGGCGACACGAACGACGCGCCGAAGCCGCCGATGCGGCTGGGATCGACGCTCGTGGTGGAGACGTCGAACCACCTGCAGACGGTGGGCGTCGTGGATCTTCACGTGAGCGCAGAGGACAAGAACATGGTCACGTTCGCGGATGCGAGCGGCGTCGAGCGAGCCGAGGAGCTGGTGTCGCTGGCGGGGCGCATTCGTGAGCTCGAGACGCGTATTCAGTCGTGGGAGAAGGGCGGCACGGTAAAGGCCGAGGATCTCGCCGCGCGCAAGGCGGACCTCGAGAAGCTCCGCGCCGAGCGGACGAAACTCGAGGAGCCGATGCCTTCGCCGAAGGGCAGCTTCTTCCGCTACAAGCTCGTCGAGGTGCGCGAAAAGCTCGGGGCCGACGCGGCGACGAGCGCGAAGCTCCTCGATTATTACAAGCGGGTGAACGAGCACAATCGAACCGCGTTCGCCGACCGCAAACCCGCGGCGGCGGCGGCGGGGCAGGCGAGTTACATCGGCATCGAGGCTTGCACGGTTTGTCACGACGAGGAGCGCAAGGTCTTCGACGGCACGGCGCACGCGAATGCCTACGAGACGCTGGAGAAGGACTTCAAGGAGTTCAACCTCGACTGCGTGAGTTGCCACGTCACGGGGTATGACAAACCCGGCGGATCCACGGTCACGTTCGTGGAAAAACTCAAAGACGTGCAATGCGAGGAGTGCCACGGGCCGGGCTCGCTGCACGCGAAGAAGCCGGACAAGAAGGGGCTCATCACCCTGAAGCCCGACCCGCAGTCGTGCGTGTCGCAATGCCACCACCCGCCGCACGTCGAGAACTTCGATCCCGTGGCGAAGATGGAGCTTATCCTCGGGCCGGGGCACGGCAAGGAGTAGGAGGGCGTCCGGGGGCGGGCGGTTTGTTGCCGGTTTCTTGGCCCTTCGGGAGGCTCGCGCGGATGGTGCAGTTGGCGCCCGTGTCTGGCGCGGCGGCGAACCATGCACGACTTCCATCCAGCGCTCGCGCGGCTCCTCGCGTTGCCCGATCCGGCGCGCCGCATCGGGCCGTTCGTGCTCGTGCGTCAGCTTGGACGTGGGGGCTTTGCGCCCGTCTGGCTCGCGAAGGAGGTCTATGGGGCCGAGACGCTGCGCGCGGCGGCGGTGAAGCTTTTCTCGCTCGAGAACGCGGCGGGTGACGCGTCGCGGCGTATCGTCGAGGAGGCGCGCGCGCTTTGCCGCGTCGAGCACCGGAACGTCGTGCGGTTTTATTCGCTCGCCGTCGACGAGCAGGCGGGGGTGATGGGGCTCGGCATGGAGTACGTCGCCGGGCGTTCCCTCGCGGCGCGGCTCGAGGCCGCGGGCGTCCTCCGCGTAGACCAGGTCATCGAGCTCGGGATCGCGCTCTCGTCGGCGCTCTCGGCCGTGCATCGCGCGGGGATCGTGCATCGAGACGTGAAGCCCGCGAACGTGGTGGAGACGCCGGAGGGATACAAGCTGATCGATTTCGGCATTTCCTCGGCGAGGACGAGCCTTCCTGCGGCGGAGGCCTGGGCGCCTTCGGCGGATCCGGACAACACGGGGCGCGTGGCGGCACTGCAATCGGGCACGCTCGGGTATGTCGATCCGGTGACGATCGCGACAGGCGCGCCGGCCTCGCTGGAGAGTGATCTTTATGCGCTCGGCGTGACGCTCTTCGAATGCCTCGCAGGCCGATTGCCTGCAGGCCCGCGTGGCGTGGAGTTCGACACGCGGATCCTCGACGGTCGGGCCTTGCCGCCACCGATCACCAAACTCGC
This sequence comes from Polyangium sp. (in: bacteria), assembly GCA_031374535.1. Taxonomy (GTDB): domain Bacteria; phylum Myxococcota_A; class Polyangia; order Polyangiales; family Polyangiaceae; genus Polyangium. Next base: position 4,032 of record JANMGF010000676.1, on the reverse strand, counting down.
GAAGGACACGCCGCCCGCGCTCGCGGCGCTCGTGGATCGAATGGTGCGTCCGGACAGGTCATTTCGATATAGATCGGCCGAGGAGGTCGGGGCTGCGCTCGAGCGGCTGCGCGGGAGCCCCAGGGTACGCGCTCGTTTCGTATCCGTGCTGGCGGCGGTGGCGCCGATGGTCGCGATCGCCTCGGGGTTCGGGACGTGGGCCCTGTATCAGCGGGCGCTACGCGCGGAGGCGGTGGCTTTGCGGGGGGCGCGATCGGTGGAGCCCGAGGCGCGGCCCGAGGTCTCGACGCAGCGGGCCGTCTTGCCGTCAAGGCTTGAGCCGCGTCCGCCCGAACCTCGCGCCGAGGTAAAGACGGAGGAGCCTGCTGCGGGGAGGGCGCGGAGGACGCGGAGCGCAACGTCGCGGACCCTTCCGAGCGCTCCGCAGCCCCTCGTACCGGAGAAACTCGAACCCGTTCCCGCGGAGGAATCGCCCCCGCCGCCCCCGCCGCCGCGGGGGAACCTGCCGCTCGCGCCTGCGAGAGATTGGTGATGTGATGAATCGTGTGGTTTTTTCGGCCATATTTGTCCCTTCTTTTTTCTTCGTCGCGCTTCCATCGGCGCTCGCGGAGGGACCTGCGCAGGTTTCTCCCGCCACACCCGTGGACGACGTCGCGTCGGCGAAGGAGCTGAACCGGAAGGGACTCGTCCACTTCGATGCCGGCGACTATGCGCGGGCCCTTCCGTTTTTCGAGAGTTCTCGCGCGCTGGTGCCCTCGCACGCGAATACGCGTAACGCGGCCCTTTGCCTCGATGGCCTCGGGCGCAAGGCGGAGGCGCTGCGCACGTACGAGGCGCTCTTGCGGGATCACGGCGACAGCCTCGCTCCGGACGAACGCGCGGCGACCGAACATCGGATGGCAGAGCTGCGCCGCGACGTGACGCCGCCTGCTTCGCCGCCCCCGGTAAAAGCGCCTCCGAAGCCTCGTGCAAGAGGCCCCTGGACGATGGGGGTTTTTCTTGGTTATGCGGGCGGGTCTTCCCTCGGCAGTGACGCGGAGGTGCAAGCGACCGCGACGTGCGACGCAGATTGCCCGGTTACGAGTGGTTTGTCGGTGGGCGGGCGGGTCGGCTATCGGGTGGGATCTCTCGTCACGCTGGAGCTATCGGCCGGGTATCTGCGGCTGGGATCGTCGTTCCAGCGGGACGTGGCGAGCACGTTTGGCGCGGCGAACGATCTCGGGGTGACGTACCGGCTCGACCAGGCTCTTTTGCTCGACGGCCCTTTCGGCGGGCTCGGCGCGAGCGCGCGATTTCCGGTCGGCGAGAGGTTCGGCGTCGTGGGGCGGCTCGGGGTCGCCGGGCTCGCGGCTCGGGTGTCGAATGGGATGAGCGGGGAGGCGATCGGGGAGGCGGGTGATCCGGCGCCGCTCACGATCGGGCAGGAGCGAGACGAGGTCCGGAGCGCGTCGGTGCTGGTGATGCCCGAGGTCGGGTTCGAGGCGTCGTTCGGCGGGTTTGTCTTGGGCGCTGGGCTCGGGGTCTTCGTGTCGCCGCTCCGGGGGCCTACGTTCGGCGAGCGAAGGCTCCTCGTGACGAATGTCTCGGCGTGTACGCTCGACGCGACGAGCGCCGGGGCGTGCGCGCCGGATTCGAGGGTGACCTCAGGCGAGCGCGCGTACGGGGTGTTCGTGGCATTCGCGCCGCAGATCTCGGCGAGGTATCAGTTCGATTGAAGGGTGTCGGGCACGCAGACGCCCTCGAGGGCGCATCGATGGCCGGACACGCATTCGATGTGGGAGGCGCAGGGCGGGGTGAAGATTTCGGTGCTGTCGAGCATCGCCGGTTTCCCGTCGATGAATCCGGCGATGCCGCCGATGAAGAGCACGCGCCCGTCGGTCTTCAGCAGGTGCGCCGTGTGCCAGAAGCGAGGGGAGACGAGGTTCCCCGCGGGGGACCACTCCATCGTATCGATATCCAGAATCTCTCCGCTCGTGAGGGGCACGGCTTGCTCTTCCCCCTCTTCGGTCTTGTTCACCCTGTAGCCGCCTGCCACGAGCAATCGTCGATTTCCTGGGAGCAGCGTGGCTGTGTGACCCGTGCGCTCCTCGGTGAGGTCGGGGCCCTTCTTCCATTCCGTCGTCTCGGGGTCGTAGATCTCGACGCTCCTGAGAACCTCGTTCGAGCCCCACATGGTCCCTCCGACGACGACCACGTGATCATGGGCGAGCGTCGTGGCAGTGTGGTCCCGCCGTGGGACCCCGAGCTTGCCGGCGGGGAGCCACTTTTTGTCGTTGAAGTCGTACCGATCCACGACGTCGAGCGCGTTGACGACGCCCGTCACCTGCTGCTCGCCGGAGCCGCCGATCAGGAGAATATCGCCGCCCTCGAGCTGAGCGGTCGCATGGAACGATCGGACGCGGAGGTCAGGAGACTCGACGGGTAACCATTTTCGCGTGTAGGCGTCGAATAGCTCGTATTTCGTGGGGTAGCTGGCTCCTGTTCCGCCCGCGACGAGGACCTTGGAGCCGCCCTTCAGCGGCGTCGCTGTGAAGCTGATCCGAGGGCTCGTCATGCTGTTGGTATTCTTCCAACCGATGGAAACGTCGAATACGTCGGCGCTGTCGAGGAACTCTTGCTGATTCTGCCCGCCCATGGCGAGTACCGTGTCGTCGTCGAGCAAGGCGAGCTCGTGGGCGAATCTCGCATGAGGTGATTCTGGGCTGTTTGTCCACGTATCCGCGCCCGGCTTGAAGACTTCGGTGCTTCGAAGGGCCTCGCCGCCGTCCGCCGGGTACCCACCGGAGACGAGCACGCGTCCATCCGCGAGCTCGACGGAGGCGTGCAAGTATCGTGGGTCCTCGAGCTTGGGCCCGGGGGAAAACCCCACCTTCGCGGACGGGCTCGGGAAATCCGTGGGCGGAGGCAGGTCGCCGCAGCCGGCAAGGAGAAGGCCGAACGAGGTGAGCGGGGTCATGACGAGACGGAAGGGACGAAACATGGCGTTGATTCCTCCACGAAACGGGATGGGCGTGGATTGTGGGCTCATTTTATCGATCCGTGTTGCGTAAAAGCGTGCCCAAGAGCGCTCCGCGGCCTGGGCGGGTTGCGCAAGGTTTTGCGCGACCCGCGGCACGAGATCGTCGGCGCGCCGCTGCGATCGGCCTGCGGACGCGGTGGCCTGGCTCTTGCAACTGATCCGTGGCGAGTGGCAGGCATTGGGTTGATATTACGCTCACGAAAGGACTGAAACCATGAAGAAGTCGATTTCCTGCGGTATGTTGTTCATCGGTATCGCCACCGGCCTCCTCGGGTGCGCCGCGGAGGGATTGCCGACCGACGAAGAGATGATGGCGGAGGAGACGGGCCTCGAGATCGTGGCCGATCCCGGTGATTCGATCGGCCTTGAATCTTCTGCGATCGAGGATACGAGCGCGGAGGACTTCGCGCTGATGGCAGCCGCCGAGAACGGCTTCAATGAGTCGGGCGAGCTTTCGACCTCTCCGGGACTCTACGATCGAAGACCCACGACATCCGCTGCCACCGATTGTCCGGGCACGTGCCCTGGCGTTTGCAAGACGTACCACGGCCAATGTTCCGGCTGGGGCGGGTACATGTCCAGCGCGTCATGCGAAGGCTTTACCAATACGGTTTATGGGGGGAGCAAGTACGCGTGGATCACCATCTGCGGGCCTTGCGGCGCCCGGACCGTGGCCGGGGCCGGAGAGGGATACTGCTGGTGGTAAGAGTCCCGCACGCTCTCCCGCGTCGCGACATCTACGCTCATTCTCCGTAAAACATCTCCCTTGACAAACCCGCTCGCCGTGGGTAAACGGCGCGCGTGTCCCCCGAAGACGACAGCGTCGATCTGATCCTGCGCCACATCTCGCAGCGGTTCCCGGACGAACTCGCGCGTGGCCTCCTCGGCACCGACGCGCCCCTCTCCGCCGCCGTCCTCGAGACCCAGGTCACCTCGCGTCACCGCGAGCTCGATCGCACGCTCGATGTACGGATCGGCGGGGAACGGCGGCTCCTCCACGTGGAGTGGCAGAC
>JANMGF010000625.1:0-2777 GCA_031374535.1 Polyangium sp. (in: bacteria) | reverse complement strand
GGACAAGGTTCGCCCACGCGGCCGTACACGAGGAACGGGTTCGGCGCGTCCGTGCGATCGGAGAGGTACACGATCACATCGTCGTGTTCGTGCGCGGCGAGCGTGTGCGTGATCGTCGCGAGGATGCCGTCGGCGAGCGCCGCGATCTCGGCGGGCGCGAGGGAGTCGGCGGGGCGAGCGGGATGCACGCGGGCGCGGAAGAGGGCCTCGGTCGCCTGGATGTTGCCGAGGCCGGCGAGGACGGATTGATCGAGGAGCAGGACCTTGATGGGCCTCGAGGAGCCGGCGATCCGCTCGGCGAGGCGGCGAGGGTCGAGGCCGTCGCGCAGCGGATCGGGGCCGAGGGCGGTACGCGTGAAGTACGTCGCGAGGGTGTCGGCAGGCACGAGCTCGAGCCGGCCGAGTTTCCGCACGTCGACGTAGTCGAGCACGCGGCCGTCACGAAGAAAGAGGCGCGCGCGGCCGTGGCGTGGGGCCTCGTCGGCCTTCGCGCGGCGGATCCACTTGCCCGTCATGCCGAGGTGGCAGGCGAGTCCGACGTCCGCGTCGAAGGTGAGCAGGAGCTGTTTGCCCACGCGATCGACACGTTCGAGCGAGCGTCCCGCGAGGGCCGACGCGAACGTCGCCGGGGTGGTTTTTCCTTGGAGAACGGGCGTCGCGTCGGCCTCGGCGCGCTCGATGCAAGCGCCTTCGAAAAACCGGCGGAGCGCGCGCGCCTGGTGCTCGACCTCGGGTAACTCGGGCATGATGGTTCGTCGAAACGAACCTTAGGGCCCGAAGATCACGTAGCCAAGGGCCGAGAGGATCAGGTCGAGCACGATCACCGCGAGCGAGGAGTTCACGACGGCGCGCGTGGTCGCCCAGCCGACGCCCTCGCTGCCGCCGTGCGTGGTGAGCCCGGAGTGGCCGGCGACGATGGGGATCGCGGCGCCGTACGCCACGCACTTCGCCAGGCCCACGACGAGGTCGCCCGTGTCGATGAGTCCGAGGTCGAAGAAGGTCCGCGGGTTGATGTCGAACATCATGTACGCGGTGAGCATGCCCGTCAGCATCGCCACGCCCGCGGCCCAGATGACGAGGACGACGGTCATGACGAGGCTCGCGAGGAAACGCGGCTTGATGAGGTAGTCGATGGGGTCGGCCGCGCACATGCGCAGGGCGTCGACCTGCTCGGTGACGACCATCGATCCGATCTCGGCGGCGATGCCCGCGCCGACCCGCGTGGCGAGCATGAGCGCGCCGATCGAGGCCGCGAGATCACGGATCAGGAGCTCGAGGTACGCGGCGCCGACGGTGCTGAACTCGGGCAGGATACGCTTGACCTGGAGCCCTGCCTGGAGGACCAGGATCATGCCGATGAAGCCCATCACCACGGTCAAGAAGACGACCGAGCGGTTGCCGATCTCGAACATCTGCCGGACGACCGCGCCGAAGTCCGATCGACCGCGGAAGCAGTAGTAAAGCGTCCGGACGAAGACGGCCCCGATCTCGAGCCCCATCCGCCCGAGGTCGATGGCCTGCGCGCCGACGAACGCGACGAGCGAGGTGTCGGGCTCGGGCGTGGCTTCGTCGAGGCCACTCAGCGGCGCGGGATCGTCGTGCTCCTTCGCCGTCGCCACTTCGCCCTCAGTCCAGGGTGAACGACACGAAGTAGTCGAGGACGAAGATGCCCGCGGCGGAGGCCACCACGGTCGCGTTGACGGCCCGCCCGACGCCCGGCGCGCCGCCCTTCACGCCGAGGCCGTACTGGCAGCTCGAGAGGCCGATCACCATGCCGAACACGACGCTCTTCACGAGGCCACTCGTCACGTCGGAGAGGTCGAGCAGGCCACTCGTCAGGCCGTTGTAGAACGTCTTCGGCTCGACGCCGAGCAGGCCGTATCCCCCGTACGCGGCGCCGAGGAGCGCGAGGGTGTCGGCGAAGATCGTGGACAGGAAAAGCGTGACGACGATGGACACGAAGCGCGGCGCGATCAGGAAGGCGATGGGATCGATCGCGAGCACGCGCAAGGCGTCGATCTGCTCGGTGACGACCATGGTGCCGAGCTCGGCGGTGTTGTTCGCTCCGACGCGGCCGTTGATCATGAGGGCCGTGAGCAGCGGGGCGATCTCGCGCAGGATGCCGAAGCCGGCGCCCCAGCCGAGCAGGCCTTGCGCGCCGAGGCGCACCACGAGTGGCGCGGCCTGGATGACCATGATCGCGCCGGTGAAGAGCGCGGTGACGATCACGATGGGGATCGACTTCACGCCCATCCGGTAGAGGTTTCGGAGGGTCTCGGTGCGATCGATGCGGAACGTGACGAGGCGCCGGACGATCTGGTAGCCGAGCAGGCCCATGCCGCCGACGGTGCCCGCTGCGGTGAGGAAACCTCCGCCGATCTCCTCGAAGAGGCCCACGTCGCTCGGCGGTGGTGTGAGAGGCGAGGCCTTGTTGCGCCGCGGTTTGACGGGGCGCAGGGCCGCGGCGCGGCCGGCCATGGGGCTTCCCTCAGCGTGGGGCATTCGCGAGCGCGAGCTTAACCCAGGCGAGGCCCAGCGGGGCACGAAGCACGGCGGCGCGCGCGTCGAACGAGCCATGCGATCGCGGTCGTCGCGAGGACGAGGAGGGTGGCGAGGGCCACGAGATACCGCGTTTTGTCGCGAAAGAGAGGCGATCGTGACGTTTGACGCGCTGCGCGACCCGCATCGAGGACGGCGATCGTCTGGCGGGGATCGAGGTGATGGCCTTCGGGGACGAGCGCACGCAAGGAGGCACGTGCGGCGGCGTAGGCGGCGGC
>JANMGF010000581.1:0-1196 GCA_031374535.1 Polyangium sp. (in: bacteria) | reverse complement strand
GAGAGCGCGTCGAGGCTGGAGAGAAGCCGTGGGTGGTGAAGAAAAAAACGGGCGCGCCGGTGACACCAGCACGCCCGCTCGTGAGACGAGGCCTCCGGGGAAGGCCCGTCAGGCTTCCGTGATCTTCGAGGCGCCCTCGATGAGGTCGAGGATCTTGTCCTCCAGGATCATGGCCATCAGCATCTCCTGCTTCTTCGGATCCCGGTACTCGGCCTTGACCTTGGCGACGTTCTTGCCGGTCTGCTCGGCGAGCTCCTCGTACCCCTTGTCAATGTCCTGCGGCGTGACCTGGACCTGCTTCGCCCTGGCGATCTCGGCCATCAAAAGACCCGCGCGGACCTTCGTCTCGGCGTCGGCATGCACGCGCGCGCGAAGCTCGTTGGTCAGCTCGAGGCGCTGGCCCTGGCGGCGCGCGGTCGTCGTGAGCTCACGCTCGGTGAGCTGCGCCTGCTGCTCGACGAGCGAGGGCGGAACCGGGACCGGGTTCGACCTGCAGAGCTCGTAGACGAGCTTCTCGGCGACGGAGTCCATGGCCTTCTGCTTGAGCTCTTTTTCGATCTTCGTCGAGAGCGCGGCGCGCATGGCCTCGAGGTTCTCGTGACCGACGTCCTTCGCGAACTCGTCGTCGACCTCGGGGAACGTACGCTCGCGGATGTCCTTCAGCGTGACGTGGAACGTGCCCGTCTTGCCGCGAAGAATCTCGTTCGTGTGACGCTCGGAGAAGCTAACCGTGGCGTCGCGGGCCTCGCCGACGTTCATGCCGGTGAGGACGTCCTCGATCTCCTTGAAGACCTGGCCGCTGCCGATCTCGGTCTCGATCTCCTGGTCCTTGGCGTCGCGCGGCTTGCCCTCGACGTCGAGGATGAAGGCGATACGCACGAGATCACCGGCCTTCGCAGGGCGCTCGGGATCGGGCGCGGCGAGGGTGGCGTGCTCGCGGCGGAGGCGTGAGACCTCGGCGTCGATCGCGTCGGCCGTGACCTCGGTCTTCGGCCGGCTGACCTCGAAACCCTCCCACTTCACTTCGGTGATTTCGGGGCGGACCTCGAAGCGCGCCTTGTAGGAGAACGACTCCTCCGGGCGCAGCTCGACGGGGGCGATGTCGGGCTGCGACAAAGGCTGCACCTCTTGCGAGGCGAGGGCGCGGTTCAGCGTGTTGTCGACGAGCTTGCGGGCGACGTCCGCGTGGATGCTGC
>JANMGF010000556.1:0-2037 GCA_031374535.1 Polyangium sp. (in: bacteria) | reverse complement strand
GCTCTCCGCGGGAGGCGCGTCGATCGTGCTCGAAGCCCGCTGCCACGAGCGGGAATGGGTGCCCTACAAGGCGTTCGACGCGGCGATCGACGCGCTCGCGCGGCACCTCGGCGAGATGGATCCCGAGGATCGAGCGCCGCTCTTGCCCCAGGGTTTGTCCTCGCTCGCGCGCCTGTTCCCGGTGCTCGGCAGGCTCCACGAGGAGGGAAACGAGCCGGAGGCGCCCGATCCGCACGAGCTTCGGCGACGCGCGTTCGAGGCTTTGCGCAGGCTTTTTGCGCGCCTCGGCGAAGAGCGGCCGGTGGTGCTTTCTCTCGACGATGTGCAATGGGCCGACGCGGACAGCGCCGCGCTCCTCGAGGCCCTGCTCGCGGCGCCGGCGCCGAAGCTTTTCCTCGTGGCGAGTTACCGGACCGAGGAGGCGCGCGGGAGCGAGCTCGTCGGGCGTTTGCCCTCGCCGCGTTCGCCCGCGGAGGGCATTGAAACACGGGAGGTCGTCGTGGGGCCTCTCGCGAGCGAGGACGCCGAGGCGTTCGCGTTTTCGATCCTGGGGGATGACGGCGAGGAGGCCCGGAAGACCGCGGCGCGTATCAGCCGCGAGGCGGCGGGCAGCCCGTTTTTCATGCAGGAGCTCGCGCGGTACCTGCTCGCCGGGCATACGAGCGAGAGGCTCGATCTGCGCGGGGTCGTGGCGGCGCGTGTGGCGCGGCTCCCGGCGTCGGCGCGCGTGGTGCTGGAGATCGTGAGCACGGCGGGGCGGCCTCTCGATCCGGTGATCATCAAGGAAGCGGCGGGGCTCGGGGACGAGGAAAACAGCCGCGCGCTCGCGGTGCTGAAGGGGCAAGGCCTGCTCCGCGCGAAGGGCGGACGGGACGAAGCGCGCGTGGAGACGTCGCACGACAAGATCCGCGCGTCGGTGGCGGCAGGGCTCACGGAGGCGGAAAGACAAGCGAAACACCGCGCGCTCGGTCACGCGATGGAGGCGATGAGCAACGCCGATCCGGAGGCGCTCGCGATGCATTTCCGCATGGCGGGGGAGCCTTCGCGGGCGCGGGCGTACATGGAGCGCGCGGCGCAGCGGGCCGAGCGGGTGCTCGCATTCGATCGGGCGGCGACGCTTTATCGGTTGGCGCTGGAGCTTTCCGAGCCGGCGGATGTGGGCGCGCTGGAGCTGCGGCTCGGAGACGCGCTGGCGAAGGCAGGGCGCGGGGCGGAGGCGGCGGAGGTCTTTCTTTCCGCGGCGTCGAAGGTGACGGCGGCCGAGGCGCTCGTCGCGCGGCAACGGGCCGTGGAGCATTTCCTGCGCGCGGGCCACATGGACGAGGGGCTCGACGCGGCGAGGGTGCTCCTTTCGAGCGTGGGCCTTTCGTTTCCTGCGACCCCGCGCCGCGCGTTCGGCAACGTGGTCGTGAGCCGCGTGAAGCAGAAGTTCCGCGGCTACGACTTCGAGGAGAAATCCGAGCGCGCGCTCGATCCCGCGGTGCTCCACCGCATCGATCTTTGCTGGTCGCTCGGCAATGGGCTCGGCGGCGTGGACGCGGTGCGCGCGGCCGATTTCCAGGCCCAGCACCTCGCCCTCTCGCTCGAAGCCGGCGAGCCCTACCGCATCGCGCGGGCCTTCGCCTGGGAGGCCGTGCTCCGCAGCCTGGGCGGCGGCCCGCAGAACCTCGCCGAGGCGCGTGAGCTCGCGGCGCGGGCCCAGGCGATAGCCGAACGCATCGAGCACCCGCACGCGCTCGCGTGGGCCCAGGCGGGCAAGGCGCTCGCGGCGCACAATGGCCAGGAGTTCCGCGCGGCCGTCGCTCTCTGCGAGCGCACGATCTCGCTCTTCCGCGAGGCGTGCAGCAACATCGCGTGGGAGGTCGCCTCCATGTATGTCTGGTGGCTGCTCACGGCGCTTTATTACGTCGGTGATCTGCGGGCCTTGCTCGATCTTTTGCCGCGCTGCCGGAGCGAGGCCGAATCGCTCGGCGATCGGTACATGGAGACCGCGCTCGGCGTGTACATGATCCCGCTCGGCCTGATCCTGCAAGATCG
>JANMGF010000209.1:0-9605 GCA_031374535.1 Polyangium sp. (in: bacteria) | reverse complement strand
GCCGCCTCCGCGACGTACGCAACGGCTTTGGCCTCCCGCCTGGCCTCGTCATGGCAAACCTCGTCGACGCCAAGATCGGCGCTGACGCCCAGGGCTCGGCCCTCCAGCGTTACATTGCCTCGAGGCACGACGCCTCGCTCTCGTGGCGCGACGTCGAATGGCTGCGTGGCCTCACCCGCCTGCCCGTGCTCCTCAAAGGCATCGTTCGTCCCGACGATACATTGCTCGCCATCGCCTCCGGCGCCGCCGGCATCATCGTATCGAACCACGGCGCGCGGCAGCTCGACTCTGCCCCCGCCACGCTCGACGTCCTGCCACGGATCGTCGAGGCCGCTGCGGCCCGCGTCCCGGTCCTCGTCGACGGCGGCGTGCGCTGGGGGACGGACGTGCTCAAGGCCCTCGCGCTCGGGGCCAGCGCCGTCATGCTCGGGCGGCCCGTCCTCTGGGGCCTCGCGGCCTCCGGCGAACACGGCGTCCTGCGTGTCCTCGAGATCCTGCGCGACGAGCTCGCGACGGCCATGGCGCTCGCCGGTTGCCCCGCGCTCGCATCGATCGACCGCACGCTCCTCGAACGACGGCCACGCTGACGCGCCAAACCCCCTCTCTCGCCTACTTACACACCGAGATCCCCGCCACGGCTCCCGCCGACGAGCAGACCTCCGAGAGCGCGCACTCCTGGTTCCCGTGACAAACCACGCGGGGTGAGACCGTCGTCCCGAGGCGTGGATGCGTAAAACTCCCCGCGCACTCGCCTTTTGGCACGCAAACCGACGCGATCGTCCGATCCCCCGGGATGAGGCAACACGCCTCCCCGCCGCTACAATCCTCGGCCCCATCACACTCGAAGACCACGCCTTCGCCGTTCTCCGTGCGCGGGCACGACCTCCCGTCCTGCGTACACGACGGCGGATCAAACGTCGCGCAACATGCCGTATCGCAGGCGTTTTTTCCGCACCGGATCTGCTTCTTCGTGGACACCGGCCGCGGCCTTCGTGGCTCGTCCCCGCGCGGCGTGGGCAGAGGCGTGATCGTCTCCGCAGCGGCGCACGCGCACGCGAGAAACCGCGCCCCTTCTTCATCACAAACCTGCGTCCCCTGCCCTCCCCCTGGGCATGCGCATGCGACCTGCTGCCCCGGCACGCACTCCTTCGATCGGCACGCGCTCGCGATCGACGCCAGCGTGATCAGCAAGGCGAGACGCGCCCCGATCCCGAAGAGGCGAGGGACGCCCGTGGTGCGAGGTCGGGGAGCGCGCATCACGCCGAAGCTTGCCATGGAGACCCGTGAAGTGATCGTGATATGCTCGCGGGTGGCTTGTTTTTGTGCGGCTCCCGGGTGGGCTCGCGAGAGGAGTGTCGGGGCGTGTCCATCGCAGAGGGAGCGATCATCGGCGGCAAGCTTCGACTCGAGCGACCCCTCGCCAAGGGCGGCATGGGCGCGGTCTGGGTCGCGCGCCATCAGCTTCTCGACACGGACGTCGCCGTCAAATTCATGGACGCCGCCATCGCGTCGAACGAGTCGCTAAGGCAGCGATTCGAACGTGAGGCCAAGGCCGCGGCCCTCATCAAGAGCCCCCACGTCGTGCAGGTGCTCGACTACGGCGTCGAGGACGGCACGCCGTACATCGTCATGGAGCTCATGGAGGGCGAGGACCTCGGCGCGCGCCTCGAGCGTGTCGGCCGCGTCGAGATCGCAGAGGCCTACCGCATCCTCGAGCCGATCGGAAAGGCGCTCCGCCGCGCGCACGACCTCGGCATCGTCCATCGTGATCTCAAGCCTGGCAACGTCTTCCTCGCGCGGAGCGGCGACGACGAGATCGTCAAGGTCCTCGATTTCGGCATCGCCAAGGACGTCACGATCACCGGCGCTGCCACCTCGACGAGCTCCGGCATGATGCTCGGCTCGCCCTCGTACATGAGCCCCGAGCAGATCCGCGAGACCAAGCAGGTCGATCACCGCAGCGATCTCTGGTCTGTCGGCGTCATCCTCTACGAGGCCCTCACGGGCCGTATGCCTTTCGACGAGGTCGAGAACATCGGCAAGCTCCTCGTCACCATCTGCACGGAGGCCGCCCCGCCTCCCTCCTCGCTCTTGCCTTCCCTCGACCCCGAGGTCGATCGTTTCTTCGAGCGAGCGCTCGCGCGTGACAAGGCCGCGCGTTTCCAGAGCATGAGCGAGCTCGTCGAGGCCTTTGGCTTGCTCGCCGGGATCCGCGCGCCCCTTCGATCGGGGCCGATCGGCGAGTCCTCGCCATCGAGCGGGAAAAGTGTCGACGCCAAGACGAACAGGATCGGCACCGACGTCACCGTCGCCGTCCCGCTGATCACGGCAGAAAACGGCGATCGGATCTCGGTGCCTCGCGCGTCCGGGCCCGACGTGAGGAGCACCCTCTCACCTGCGGAGAGCGGCGCGCGCTTGGCCTCGCCCCGCAAGTTCGTCCCCGCGCTGGCCTTTGCCCTCGTGCTCGCCGGCGTCGCCGGTGTTTTCCTGATGCGCGAGCGCCCGAAGTCCGGCGCGGAGGCTTCCGCCGAATCGAAAAACACGTCCGCGCCTCCCCCCGGAACCGACGCCACGTCCCCCGCCGTCGCTCCGGGCGAGGCGCTCCGCTCGACCCGCATCACGATCACGCCCCCCGACGCCGAGGTCGAGGTGAACGGGCGCAACGTCGCCGTCGATCGGGATGGAACCGTCACGATCCACGGCGCGCTCGGCAGCACGCACGCCTTGCGTGTGCACAAGGGCGGCCGCGAGGCGCGCTTCGAGATCGCCATCACCGCCCATGGTGCATTGCCGGACAAACTCGCGCTCGACGGCGCCGACACGAAGCTCGGCCAAACCACGAGCGCGAAACCCAGAGACGAAAACGTCAGCCCTAAAGCCTCCTCCGTGCCTGTCGCGCCCCCGGTCGCCACCGCCGCGCATCCGCCCACGAAGGCCACGTCCACCACGACCTCCAAAGGTCCCGAGCCCGTGCGAACATTCGAATGAAACGCTGGCAGGCCCATCCCTCCCCGATCTCGGCCCTCTCCACCGGGCTCGCCGTCGCGCTCGCCCTGACCTCCGTCACGGCCACCGCGGTCGCTCAAAATGCACCGGACGGACAAACCAAACCCACGCCCTCGTGGTTGAAAAAGGGTGGCCCCGTCGCCGCGCCGACCCCGCCGCCCCCCGACCCTGCGGCCGAAGCCGAGGCCAAGGCCAAGGAAGAGGCGCGCAAGCATTTCGCGCAGGGCCTCGCGCTCTTCGACGCCGGCTCCATGGAAGCGGCCTTGCCCGAGTTCCTCCAGTCGATCGCCGTCTACCCGACCCGCGCCGCCAAGAAAAACGCCGCGCTCTGTCTTCGTAAACTCGGCCGCTTCGACGAAGCGTTCGACATGAACGAAGAATTGCTCGCCTTCCCCGGCGTGACCGAGGAAGAAAAGCAGGTCGCCTCCCGCGAAATCACCGAGCTTCGGCCCCTCGTCGGCGACCTCGTCATCGAAGGCGTCCCCGACGGCGCGACCATCTCGATCGACGGCAAACCGCGCGGCACGACGCCCTTGAAGGGCCCCCTCCACATCCCCGTCGGCGCGCGCACCGTACGTATCTTCAAGGCCGGATTCGAGACCCTCGAAGCGCGGCTCAACATCGTGGGTGGGAAAAAGACCTCCCTCCCCGCCGTGCTCTCCCGGCTCGAGCTCGCTGGCTGGCTCCAGGTCGACGAGGCCTCGGGGTATTCGATGGACGTCCTCATCGACGGCGCGGCCGTGGGCAAGACGCCCTGGCGTGGGCTCGTCGCGTCCGGCGATCACCTCGTCAGCCTGCGCGGCGACAAACGCCTCGGCACCCAGCCCGCGCGTGTGGAAGTCCGCCCGAGCCTCATCACCCCGATCCTGCTCATTGCCGAGGAGCTCGCCTCGGTCCTGCGCGTCGAAGCGAAGACCAAAAACGCCGACATCTCCGTGGACGGCGTGCGCCTCGGCCGCGGCACGTGGGAAGGCCCCGTGCGGGCTGGCTCCCACCGTATCGAGATCACGGCGACCGGGTTCGTCACTGAAGAGCGCCGCGTCGAGCTCGGATCGGGCAAACGCGAGGCCGTCGCCGTCGCCCTCGAGCCTGTCCCTCCGCCCTCCGGTTTCTGGGTCGACAAGCGTCTTTTTGGCGAGATAGGCGGCACGTTCAACCTCGCGCCGACGTTCGGGGGCACCGTCGACAGCAATTGCACGGGGTCGTGCGTGGCCTCGCTCGGGCTCGGGGGCGGGGGCACCTTGCGCCTCGGGATCGAGATCCAGCGCAAATGGTCCGTGGGTCTCGAGCTTGGCGGGCTCTTCATGGGCCGCACCATCACCGATCGCGCGGATTCCGTGTACGTCGTTGGAATCACGCCTGCGAACGCGGGTTCGACCGACGACGCCATTTCTCTCCAGGGTGGGCACCTTGGCGCCTCCGTCGCCCGCACCGTCGGTGAGCGATTCCCCGTCACGTTCCGCCTCGGGGCCGGCGGCTTTTTTGGTTCGGTCCAGGACGACCGCTCCGGCGATTACAAAACGACCCTGCGTGACGTCCCGGACCCGACCGACCCCACCCAGACCATCGAAAAACGCAGCGTCGGCTACACCGTCGAGCGCGTGAGCCAGACCCAGGCCGCCCTCGGTGCCTACCTCGCGCCCGAAATTCGCGCCGGCCTGCGGGTCTCGCAGAGGCTCGACGTCGCCCTCTCGGTGGGCGCCCTCGTGCTTTTCCTCCCCAAGCGCCCTGCCTGGGTGCCCGATCAAGGGTATGTTCAGGCAGGCACGGACGGGCAGGGCAAATATGATCGGGACACGCTGACCGGGTCCGTGATCCTCACGGTTTCGCCCGGTCTCGTGGCAACGTATCGATTCTGACTTTACCTTACGAGGAGGCCACCATGGGAACGAGATGGCGCAGGGCGTGGACATTCGGTCTCGCGGCCGGTTTGTGTGGAGGATGTTCGGCGAGCGGGGACCTTCCGGCCTCGGAAGAGGCGCTCTCCGCGCGGTCGACCGTCGAACCGTCCGGCTCGCGTGCGGCGATGGAGACCGCAGAGGCGGTTCGGCTCCACCTCGCCCGCGGCGCGCGGACGCTGGATGAAATGGACGCTCCCGGGCCTCGCGCGCCCATCGATCTCCTCCCGACTTTCGCGCGGACGATCGCGGCGGAGGGCCCGTGGCTCTTGCCCCAGGGCGACGTGGCCGAGCCCGGCAAGGAGGCGCGTCACGCCGACGTCCGTTTGCCCTCGCGCGCGAATGGCGCTTTTCGTGTCGCGGACCTGAAAAGTGGTCTCTCCGTCGAGGTGGCGCTCGCGGGCGCCGGCGAGGTCCTGGGCGAGGTAGCCGACGGTATCGTCACGTATCCACGTGGATATGGCGGCGTGGCCGACGTCCTCCACCACCCCACGGCCGAGGGCACCGAGGACTACGTATTTTTCCGGAACGCCCTCCCGGCCGTCCCGGAGCTTCGTTACGAGATCACGCTCGGGGACGACGTGGCCGGGCTCCGGCTCGTGAGTGATACGCTGGAGCTGCTCGACCTCCACGGCGCGCCCCGGCTGCGCATGGCTTCGCCCTGGGCCATGGACGGCGATGGCCACACCGTATGGCTGAAAGTCTCCGTGGAAGGCTGCAAAACCAGCACGGATTCACGATTGCCGATCGGCCGTCCGCTCGTCGATCCGGGCGCGCGGCATTGCGTGGTGAAGCTCTCCTGGGACAACGCGTCCGTGCGTGCTCCGCTGCTCGTCGATCCCGCGTGGACGACGACGACCCCGATGGCAAAGTCGCGCGCCCGGCACACGGCGAGCCTCTTGCCTGACGGAAATGTCCTCGTCGTCGGTGGGGACTTTGGCTTCGATAACCCGCTCAAGAGTACCGAGATCTATATTTCCAAGCCTCCCTCGGGGACGCCCACGTGGGCCTACGGCCCGGAGATGCCCCATTCTCGGTACGGGCACACCGCCACGACGCTCAAAGACGGCAGCATTCTCATCGCGGGCGGCAGAGCAACCCTGGCGGCGGGTGGCCTCGGCTCGATCGCCTTCGCGGAGATCTACAACCCCAACGTCGGGATGTTCGAGACCGTGGCCCCCATGGACTTCCCGCGCACCCAGCACACGGCCACATTGCTCGCGGATGGCCGTGTCCTCGTCGCCGGGGGACGGGCAGGCGTCCCCATCCCCCAGGCCGAGGTCTTCGATCCGAACACCAACATTTGGACCGACGCGGGTGTACTGAAGCACGGCCGCTACGCGCACACGGCCACCTTGCTCAACGACGGTCGTGTCCTCGTCGCCGGGGGAGGCGAAACCTCAGTCCCTGCGAAAAGCGCCGAGATATGGAACCCGGAGACAAACCTGTGGACGGAGACCGAGCCCATGCCGAGGGCCCACTCGAGTCACACGGCGACGAAGCTCTCCACGGGACACGTGCTCGTCGTCGGAGGCAACCCGCTCGCGCCCGCCGTCGATGTTTTCGAGATCGATGGAACGTGGAAACCGGGGCCGAACCCGAATGCCGCGCGCGACCAACACACGGCGACCCTCCTTTCCGGCAATCGGATCCTCGTCGCGGGCGGCGGCGGCGAAGGAAGCCCCTCCACCGCGGAGATGTTCGACCCCGTGACCAAGGCCTGGATCCAGGTCGGATCCTTGGCCAAACCGCGAATCTCGGCCGCGACCACCCCGCTCGCGGAAGGCAAGGTCCTCGTCACCGGCGGTCTCTCCGGGGACGCGTCGCTCAAAGAGGCGGAGATCTTCACCCCGCCCGGCTTCCCCTGCGAGACCTCCGCCGATTGCCCCAACTCCTTCTGCATCGACGGCGTGTGCTGCGATTCGGCCTGCGGCGGGCAATGCGAGGCGTGCAACGGCGAGCGGCTCGGGCTTTGCTCCGCGATCGAGGGTAGCCCCCACGGCAATCGCGAGCCGTGCGTGGGCGACGAGGCCTGCGCCCAGTGCGACGGCCAGAACCGGGTCGCGTGCTCCTTCCCCAGCGGCAATAGCTGCGGCAATGGCTGCGAGGGGTCCACCCTCACGGTGGGCTCGTGCGACGGGAATGGCGCATGCAAGACGCTGTTCAGCAACAACTGCGCGCCTTTCAAATGCAACGCGACCGAGCTCTCCTGCGAGACGAAATGCGCCGTCGACAACGACACCTGCGCAGACAGCGCCCAATGTAATACGGAAAAGGGCATTTGCGTCAGCTTGCCGACCGAATGCGTCGATGGTCGAATGCTAGAGCTCTCGGACGGCATCACCAAGGTGGATTGTTATCCGTATGGATGCCGGAACGGCGCCTGCGTCGAGACCTGCAAATCCGTGGACGACTGCGCGATCCCCGTCGCTGGAGAATCCGCGGTCCTCTGTGACGAGAAGACCTCGAACTGCTTGAAGTGGAACGATTACAACGAGACGCAAGCCGAGGCCGTCGCCGCCGGTACCTGCACCACGGCCGCCCCCGGCGCGCCCTCCCCGACCCGCGCCGCCTGGCTTTTCGCCCTCGCCGCGGCCTCCCTGTTCGCCGCGCGCCGCCATCGCGCCCGGCCCTGACGCCTCGGACCCCGTCATGCGTGCCACTTGAACGTGACCAGGCTGATCGTGAACGTCACCCCCGCCCAGAGCGCCATCATGCCGAGCCCTCCCGCGAGGCGCGGCACGTCCGTGACCCCGTAAAGCAGCACCGCACGGGAGAGCCGCACCATCTCCGTCGACGGCAGGATCGCGCCGACCACCGACAGGAAACGCGGGAGCGACTCGAGCGGAAAGAAGATCTCCGAAAGAAAAACGATCGGCATGTTGATCGCGCTGATCACGTCGACGAAGAGCTCCGCGTTCTTGATCGCCGAAGCGAGCGCGAAGCCCGCGCCGAGGAACGCGAACACGCCGAGCATCGAGATCACCACGAGCCAGCCGAACCCCACGAGCCCCACGGGCAAACCGAAGAAAAGACGCCCCGCGCCGACGAGCAACACGACCTGCACGAGCACCACGAGCGACCGCGCCGCCACGTTCGCCGCGATGAACGTCCCTCGTGGCAGGGGGGTCGTCGCGAGCTTCTTCAAGAACAGGTTCTGCCGGAACAGGGCCATCGGATACCCCATCCCGAAGAGGCCCGCCGCGAGCACCGAGAATGCAAGAATCCCTGGGAAAAGATAATGAACGTACCCCCACGCCGGCCCCGCGACGACCTCGAGCCGCGCAGGTTTCGGCAGCGCCGCCGCGAGCCCCCCGCCGAAGATTTGATCCCGCGGCCCTACGCGGAGCAGTACCCCTTCGCCCTCCGGCGCGGCCGAAAGCACGGCGCTCGCCATGCGCGCGCGAAGCTTCCCGAGCGCCTCGGCCTCGGTCTCCTCGCGCCCCACGCGCACCTCCTCGAACGCGCCGAGCTCCGCGACGCACCGCTCGATCGCTGCGTTTGATCCACCCGTCGAGATCACGGCCACGTACCGCCGTTCGAACGGGTGCCCGTTCATGAACACCAGGCCAAGCACGGCCAGCAGCACGATCGGAAAGATCAACGTGAACCCGATCGAGCTCCGGTTGCGGAGCGTATCGAGGAGCCGCATTCGTACGAGCACCAAGAAAGCGCTCACGTCGCCTCCTCCCGCCGCGCCGCCTTGCCCTCGTGGATCTCGATCGCGCAGTGATGGAAAAACGCGTCCTCCACCCCGAGCCCGCGCCGCTCTGCCTCGGGCACCGCCTCTACGAGCTCCGTCTTCGTCCCGCTCGCGCGCACGCGGCCTCCCACGAGGAAAAGCAGCTTGTCCGCGAGCGCGTCGGCCTCGCGCAGATCGTGTGTCGTCATGAAAAGCGTCCGCTCCTCGCCGAGCTCGCGCAGCATCTCCCCCACGATCCGTTTGTTCTCCGGATCGAGGTGCGCCGTGGGTTCGTCGAGGAAAACCAGCTCCGGATCATGCACCACGGCCGTCGCGATGAAGAGCCGCGCCGCCTCGCCGCCCGAGAGACGCGTCACGGCCGTCCCCGCGCGATGCTCGAGCCGCGCGCGATCGAGGATCCGCTCGGCGCCCCTCCGCACGCCGTAGATCGACGAGAAAAGCTCGGCATACTCGCGCGCCGTCACCCGCTCGATCTGCGCTTCCTTCTGCATCACCACGCCCACCCGCCTGCGCGGATAAGGCGCTTTCTCCGCGCCGAAGAGCCGATACGCCCCGCGCGTCGGCTCCGCGAGCCCCTCCAGGATGTCGAGCAGCGTCGTCTTCCCTGCCCCGTTTGGACCAAGCACGGCGACGAGCCCCGGCCCCTCCACCACGAAGCTCACGCCGTCGAGCGCCACGGTATCGCCGAAGCGCTTCTCGAGCCCGACGGCAGCGACGATCTCCTTCGTCCGCCCGTGATTCATGCGCCTCCAAAGCCTCTCTGATCCGCCGCGTCTTCGCGTATCCTCGCACCATCATGCAGGCCCGAGAGCGTCTTCTCCACGAAACCACGAGCCTCTGCAGGAGTTGCAAGGACGCTCTGCCTGCCCGCGTCATCGCCACGCAGACCGACGAAGTCTGGATGCACAAGCGTTGCCCCACGCACGGCGATCAGGAAGTGCGGCTCTCGACGGACGCCTCCTGGTACGAACGCACGCGCGCCGTCACGCCGAAAGAAG
>JANMGF010000207.1:0-3133 GCA_031374535.1 Polyangium sp. (in: bacteria) | reverse complement strand
AACGTGACGCGGCACCGGTCGGTGTTTGTCCGGGCGTGCGCGTCGCGCACCTCGACGAACGTGCGCACGTCGCCCAGCATCTTCTCCCAGCGAGCGCCGATCATGACGCGCTCCTGCGTCGCCTTCGTGGCGCCATTCCAGGAGATCTTCACGTCCGACGTCACGGGCACGATCCGCTCGGCCCAGGCGCGGGCGCCGAGGCGCGGGAAGGTTCCATTCGTGGTGAGGTTCATCTTCACGCCGAAGCGCTGGCAGAGATCGATGATCTCCTCGAAAGACTCGTAGAGGAGCGGCTCCCCCATCGTGGAGGGGATGATCTCGCGCAAGCCGTTCCCAGCGGCTTCTTCGACCACCTTCCGGACGAGCTCGATCGGCATGACCCGGCGAGGTTTGCCGAGGAGCCGCCGTTTGTCTTGCTGCTGGCTGTGCGGCGAGTGTTCCTCGCACATCACGCATTGCAGATTGCAGGTGTCCGGGTTCGTATCGAAGGTGATGCGCCACGGGCCCGCGAGCGGCTCGATCCGGGCCGTGTCCCGGCGCCCGAGGGCCTGCTCGTAAATACCCTCGACGGCGCGGACATGGGAATCGATGTCGGGAATCTGGCCGGACGGATCCTGCACGTACCCTCGGCTCCCGAGCCTCCGCGCGAGCCCCGGATCGTCCACGAAGCGCTGCATCTGCGTCGCGAGCGCCGCGGGGTCCCGGTGCGTGAACAGAAGGCCATTGACCTCGTGATGCACGTACTCTGCCATTCCACCGACGTCCGCCGTGATCACCGGGACGCCTGCCGCGAGGGCCTCGTGGATGACGAGCGGCGAGTTCTCCACCCACACGCTCGGCACGACGATCGCGTCGACACGTTCGAAGACGTCGCGCACCATGTCCTGGTTGCGGTATTCGGGGAGCCATTCGATGCGGTCCGACGTTTTCCCTGGCAGGCGCCGGCCGAGCTCCCGCAGCGCCTCGGTGTCCTGACCTCGATGTCGCCCCCAGATCCGGAGCCGCGCGTCGCCCTGGACCGCGCCGAACGCCTCGATCAGATGGTGAATGCCCTTGGCCGGGATGTGCGTCCCGATATACCCGAAGGTGAACGGCTCCCCCTCCGCGCGACGCCGCCCTCGGAGCCGATCGAGGTCGAACCCGTAATCGAGATACGTGAGCTTTCGCGCCGGGATCCCGAACTCGTCACGATACCGATCGTGGAGGTAACGCGAGGGCGCGACGAAGACGTCCACGAGCTCGACCATCTCTTTCACGTGTTTCATGCGCCGCGACACCCAGCGGGTCCAGGAGGCGACGTCCTCGCCGCGCTCGTCTGGCGCACCGGAGAAATAACGTGCATAGCAGCGCTCGGCGCACTTCTGGTCCTCCTGCCCGTCGCAGGCGGCCCAGAGATTTTCCGGATCCTCCGGGTGCATTTGCATGAACTGCCCGCGCGGGCACATGAGCCAGTAATCGTGCAGCGTGTACACGATGGGGATCTGCCGCGTGGCCGGCACGACGAGGAGCGAGGTCGAGAGGTGATTCAGGTGGCCCACGTGGACGATGTCGGGACGAACCTCGTCGCAGAGCTCGGCAAACCTTTGATCCACCTCGACGTGCCTGTACCGATCGCGACTCCTCGGCACGTTGACGAGGTGCAAGGAGACGCGCGGATCGGCCGTGTCGCGCTCGCGCCGGTGCGTGAAATCGGGTGCGAACGAGTCTTCTTCGCGGGTGAAGACGTGCACCTCGTGGCGCGGCGCGAGCGCGTGGCAAAGGGTCTGGGTGTAGACCTCCGAGCCGGCGTTGTACCGCATCGGATAGCCGTGGATGACTTGCACGATCTTCATGTCCGCACCTCGTTCATCATTCGCTCGATCCCCTCGCGGATCCCGATCCGCGGGGCCCAGCCGAGGAGCGCCGCCGCGCGCCCGGGGTCCCCGACGAACCGACACACGTCGTACGTCCGCGGCGGCGCCTCGACAATGGGCGCGGAGGTCCCTGCCCGCTCGACGGAGAGTTTTGCCAGTTCCAGGAGTGTCGTCGGGATCCCCGTGAGGAGATGGATCGGCGGCAGCGCCTCTCCACGCGCGAGGAGATCGATCACCGCTGCGAGGCCCGCGACGGTGTCGTCGAGGTGGGTGAAATCGAAGGTATGGTCTGGACCGTCCACGCGCAGCGGACGCCCCGATAACGCAGCAGCCACGAAAGCGGGCACGACCCGATCGGCGTGGTCGTTCGTCCCGCCATACACGTTGGACAGACGCACCACTGCGGTCCGTACTCCCGCCTGGCGGGCGCCCAGGATTCTCTCTTCGCCGGCCACCTTGGATCGACCATACACGTTGAGGGGCGCGAGGGGGGCCTCCTCGCGCACGGGCAGGATCGAAGGCTCGCCGTAGACTTCGCGGCTGCTCGCGAAAAGCACCCAGGGTTCGCGGGGATGAACACGCGCGGCGTCGAGGAGGAGCTGGATTCCAAGTACGTTCGTGGACCAGCAGAGGTCGGGATTTTGCTCGGCGTGGACGACGCGGGAGACGGCTGCGAGGTGGACGATGCCGACGCAATCGTGCAGGGCGGCGGTCAGATCGGCGACGTTTCGTACGTCTCCACGTCCCTGTCCCTCGGGCGCGCGGAGATCGAGGCGGGCGATTTTGTGGCCCTTTCGCGAGAGGTACAACGAAAGAGCCTGGCCGACGAGCCCTTCCGAGCCCGTGATGAGGATTCGATCGGTCATGGTTTCTCCGGGCAAATGGGGGCCGCGCCCCCGCCGCGCGATGCACGAATGCGACGAGCGGCGGGGGTACGGCGTCGTTGACGTTCAGCCGGACGAACTATCCGGCCTTCGGTTTGCCCGGATCCGCGATTGCGGTACTGGCCTCACGCGCCTGACGCGCGGCCTGTTCGGCCTGCTCGCGCGTAAAACCTCGCGAAAGGTAATACTCCGGCTGCGTATCATCCAACTGCCGGGAGTGATTATCCAGAACGTGCTTGGGCATCGCCTTTTCCTTCATCTTGAGCTCCTATGTTGGTGGCTCAGCCTTTACGTACGTCTTGGAACCCTGGAGCTGGGCCGTATCCCATGATACGGAGACGAGGTATTGCTGAGGGGTCGGTGGATGAATTCTCCAGCACCGGTACCACTCCCCGG
>JANMGF010000461.1:0-2037 GCA_031374535.1 Polyangium sp. (in: bacteria) | reverse complement strand
CCTGGTCAACGCGGACGACATCCAGATCAAGATGGCCTAGGGCGCCAAACCCGGCGAAGGCGGGCAGCTGCCGGGCCACAAGGTGTCGAAGTACATCGCCAAGATCCGGCACTCGGTCCCGGGCGTGGGGCTCATCTCGCCGCCTCCGCACCACGACATCTACTCGATCGAGGACCTGGCGCAGCTCATTCACGATCTGAAGAACGTGAACCCCACGGCGCGCATCAGCGTGAAGCTCGTGTCCGAGATCGGCGTGGGCACGGTGGCCGCGGGCGTGGCGAAGGCGCACGCGGATCACGTCACGATCTCGGGGCACGACGGCGGCACGGGCGCCTCGCCTCTTTCGTCGGTCAAACACGCGGGGGGGCCGTGGGAGCTCGGGCTCGCGGAGACCCAGCAAACGCTGGTCTTGAACCGGCTGCGCGGCCGCATCGCCGTGCAGGCGGACGGGCAGATGAAGACGGGGCGGGACGTGGTGGTAGCGGCCCTGCTCGGCGCCGACGAGATGGGGTTCGCGACGGCGCCGCTCGTGGTGGAGGGCTGCATCATGATGCGCAAATGCCACCTCAACACGTGCCCCGTGGGGATCGCCACGCAGGATCCGGAGCTCGTGAAGAGGTTCGCCGGGCAGCCGGAGCACGTGGTCAATTACTTCTTTTTCGTGGCCGAGGAAGTACGCGAGCTCATGGCGAAGATGGGGTTCCGCTCGTTCGCCGAGATGGTGGGCCGCTCCGATAAACTCGACACGCGGCGCGGGGTCCTGCACTGGAAGGCGAAGGGGCTCGACTTTTCGCGCGTGCTTTATCGGCCCGAGGTCCCGCCCGGGGTGGCGATTCGCTGGTCGGAGAAGCAGAACCACAGCCTGGAAGAGGCCCTCGATCACCGGCTGATCAACGAGGCGGAGCCGGCGCTCGTGAATCAGGTGCCCGTCGCGTTCGACGTACCGATCCGCAACATCCACCGGGTCGTGGGGGCGATGCTCTCCGGGGAGGTCGCGCGTCGGTACGGGCACGCGGGGCTCGCGGACGACACGATCCGGATCCGGGCGCGGGGGACGGCCGGCAACAGCTTTGGGGCCTTCCTCGCCCGAGGAATCACCCTCGAGCTCGAGGGGCAAGCCAACGATTACGTCGGAAAAGGCCTGTCGGGCGGGCGTATCATCGCGTATCCGCCGCGGGATTGTCCGATCGTGCCGGAGGAGAACATCATCGTCGGCAATACCGTGCTGTACGGGGCGATCTCGGGCGAGGTGTTCCTCCGCGGCGTCGCGGGGGAGCGGTTCGCGGTGCGGAACTCCGGCGCGACGGCGGTCGTCGAGGGGATCGGCGACCACGGGTGCGAATACATGACGGGCGGCACGGTCGTCGTGCTCGGCGAGACCGGGCGCAACTTCGGGGCCGGCATGAGCGGCGGCGTGGCGTATGTGCTCGACATGACGGGTGACTTCCGATTGCGGTGCAATCGATCGATGGTGGATCTGGAGCCGGTCCTCGGCGAAGAGGAGATGCCGCCCGGCGCCGTCCTGCACCTGGGACGCGGGGACGCGGAGATCGTACGGAGCCTGCTCGAGAGGCACTTCTTTTATACGGGCAGCGCGCGGGCGCGGTCGATCCTGGACGACTTCCAGAGCTACCGGACCCATTTCGTGAAGGTGATGCCCCACGAATACCGCCGTGTGCTCGCCGAACGCGCGGCCGAGGAGGCCGCTCTCTCCACGTCCGCCCCCGCGGCGGCGGTGGGGACGGAGGTGCGGGCCCATGGGTAAAGTGAAAGGTTTCCTGGAGATCGCCCGGGCCGAGCCGGAGATGGTGCCGGTCGCCGCGCGGATCCGGCGTTACGAGGAGCTCGTCCTGCCGATGGCGCCCGCGGAGGTGAGCCGACAGGGCGCGCGTTGCATGGATTGTGGGATCCCGTTTTGCCAAAATGGGTGTCCCGTGAACAACATCATTCCCGACTGGAATGACCTCGTATACCGGGGACAATGGCGGCACGCGCTCGACGTGCTCCATTCGACAAACAACTTCCCCGAGTTCACGG
>JANMGF010000442.1:0-3930 GCA_031374535.1 Polyangium sp. (in: bacteria) | reverse complement strand
CTGGAAGACGCAAAACGTGTTTTACCGGCTTGCACATACCATCTACCCCGAAATGCGCACCCGCGCCGACGAGGGCGACGCCGCGGCCCATTCGATGTGCCTCGCGTTCCAGAGCCTCGCCGAGCGCCTCCGCGTCCGCCTGCCCGCGGGCGCGAGCTTGCCGCGCCTCCGCTCCATGCGCGGGGAGGAGCTCGAGGAGATCGCGTGAGCCTCCGCGGCGTCTCGTCGAAAAAGTCGACGAAAAGCAGGATCTCGCGCGCCGAGCCCTCCGATACCGTCGAGCCCGTCTCCTGGTGGGACGACTTCTACCGCATCGTACGTCTCATTCCCCGCGGTCGCATCACGACCTATGGCGTCGTCGCTGCCCTCGCCGGCCATCCGCGCTCGGCGCGCCATGTCGGATTCGCCCTCGCCGCGCTGAAAGAGACCGGCGGGGGCCGCGGCGTCCCCTGGCAACGTGTCCTCGCCAGCCGCCCTCGCAATCGCGCGGCCGTCACCATTCGTGACCCCGTCGGCGGGGCGCTCCAGCGCGGCCTGCTCGAATCCGAGGGCGTCACCTTCGACGAGCGTGGCCACGTCTCCCTCGATCGTTTTGGCTGGCGCGGCCCCGCGGCCAAGAAGCCCGCCCCCAAAGCCTCACCCAAACGCACCCGCGCCTGAGCCTCTCGGCCCGGATCTTGCCATAACACGCGCCCTGGATACGCTCTTTGCGTCCTCACGCGCGTGGCGCCTGTGCCACCGCGACTTTCCATGCATCGAGGCAGGCACACCATGACCCACGCGAGCAAAGCTTCCCCTCTCTCCCTTGCGCTCCTCACGCGAATCTTGAGTGCCGCTGGAATCACCGCGGGCGCGGTCCTCGCCTTCTCGGCGGCCGCGTGCGGCGGAAACGTGGTCATCGACGCGGGCACGGGCGGCACGGGCGGCACGGGCGGCACGGGCGTCGGCGTCGGCGGCGCCGGCGGAACGGGCGCCACGGGCGGCGGAAGCTCGTTCGCGTGCCCGGATCCCCCGCCCACCAATGCCGAGTTTCGTTTCCTTTGCCTTCCCGGCTCTGTGGGCGGCGCTTGCCCTCCGCTCGCCGAGGTCCAGCCCGAGCTGATGAAGCAGGTCGCCGGCACCGAAGATTGTATCGGATCGGGCTCCTGCTGTTATGGCACGACCGGCGGCTGCGCCGACCCCACAATCAGCTCTCAATGCTGCTACAACGTGGCCATCGTCTTCGAGGTCTGCGAGGGACGCCCCTTCGTCGTGAACCACGAGGCGCGCACCGCCCTGTTCTCCTCCCGCGCCGACTGGCTCGCCAGCGCCCCGGAATGTTTGTCCGAGTCGCCCGATCTCTCGACCCTCGATCCCGCCACCCGGAGGGCGCTCGCCGACCATTTCACGCGATCCGGCCTCTACGAGCACGCCTCCGTCGCCTCCTTCGCGCGTTCCGTGCTCGAGCTCCTCGGCGCCGGCGCCCCGGCCTCCCTCGTCTCCGCCGCGCAAACCGCCATGGCGGACGAGGTGCGTCACGCCAAACTCTGTTTTGCCCTCGCGAGCGCCTACGCGGGCGCGCCCGTGGGGCCGGGCGTCTTGCCCATGCCCGGGATCGGCCTCCGACAAACCCTCGCGGACATGGCGCACGCCACCGCCCTCGAAGGCGCCGTCAACGAGACCCTCTCCGCGCTCGTCGCGGGCGAGGAGGCCCTCCGCGCGACGGATCCCGCGGTGAAATCAGCCCTCGTCTCCATTGCCGAGGACGAGGCCGCCCACGCGGAGCTTGCGTGGCGCACGCTCGCGTGGGCGCTCGACGCGGGCGGCGCCGACGTCGCCTGGGCCCTCGAAAAGGCATTTTTCCAAGCCTCTTGTCCCGAGCCCGAGGGCCTCGATGCGCCCGGCGCGGACCCCAAAGCCCTCGCCGCGCACGGATGCCTTTCCGTCGCGGAAAAACGCATTGTCATGCGCCGCGCCATGGCCGAAGTCGTCCTGCCTGCCGCGCGTTCGTTGCTCCGCACGGAGAGGCTCCGGGTGGGCGTGACCGACCTCGCCGCCCTCGACTTCTCTTGAGGGCCTTCAGCCCGTCTCCACACGCACGAGGCTGATCAACGTCTGCAAAGCCTCCTCGACCACCCGCGTCTCGGGGTGTCGGACCAGCACATATCCTTCGCCCTCGTAACTCATCGAGCGCGGCTCTCCGACCTCGGGCCATTTCGCGTCCGTGATGAGATGCCCCACCGCGCGTTTGGCCTCCTCGATTCCGTGCACCGCCCGCACCACGCCCGGCGCCTGCCCGCGCAGAAATGCCGCGCCCGTCGCGAACTTGCGCTCGCGCGGCGGCTCGAACGTGTCCAGCGCAATGAGCCGCGCCACCTGCCCGTACATGTCGAAATCGTGGGCTCGCGCATTCAGGTTCATGATCTGCGCGCCGCCCGGCCTCGCAGCGACCTCGGAGAGCATCACGCTCCCGTCCGCGCGCCGGAACCATTCCATGTGACAAATCCCCGTCTCGAGCCCGAGCGCCGCGAGCGCCTGGAACCCGAGCGCCCGGATCGGATCGAAGAACGGCGCGTCGATCTCGCGCGGCAGGAGCACGCACCACTGGATCCAGGGATTTTTCACGACCTCGATCGGATTCGGCAAGTACCGCGTGATCGAATGCCACACGGGTTTGCCCCCGATCACCACGGCGTCGAACGTATGCTCGTCCCCCGTGACGAACTCCTCGAGAAGCACGGGCGACGCCGCGCTCGGCGCACAAATCTTGATCACCCGATCGAGCTCTCCCGCATCCTTTGCCGTGAACGTCCCCGCGGAGCCCACGCCTGCCGGGGGTTTGACCACGAGGGGAAAACCCACCTCGCCCGCGAAGCGACGCGCCTCGGCCTCGTCCGGGGCGAGGCGATGGCGCGCGACGGGCAAACCGGCCGCGCGGAGCACGTCCTTCATGCGGGGTTTGTCGCGGAAGTTCTTGATCACCTCGGCGCCCGGACCGGGCAGCCCGAGACGATCGCGCGCCTCGGCGACCGCGACCTGCGCGAACTCGCTCACGGCGAGCAGCCTGTCGACATGCGCGATGTTCGCCTCGATCCAGCGCGTCGCCTGGGCGAGCTCCGCGGCGTCTTGCACGTTGCCGACGCGGAAATGCTTCACGAGTCGGCCCAGCAACGACGCGGGCAGGTTTTCCTCGATGTCCTGGCTCGCCACCGCGAGCCGTAGGCCGGGCACGTCGAGCAGGGCGGCGATGAATCGGATGGCGCTTTCGTTGAAGAAGGGTGTGACGAAGACAGCGAATCGCATGGCGGGACCCACTCTACCCCGAATCCTCTCCGTTTGTCCCCACCCTTCAAGTCGCCGCTTGCATCTTCTGGTGGTGGGCCGTGAGCGCCTCCACGAACGTGGACAGCTCGAGCGGCACCGCCGCGACGAACGGGCGCGCGCCCCGCAGATCCTCGCTGCGCCCGTGATCCTCGATCACCTGGCAAAGCCGCGCGATGCGGTCGCCGCCCAGGTTTCCGCAGGTGGCCTTGTAGGTATGCGCCGCGCGCTCCAGCGCCTTCGCGTCGCTTTCCGCGAGCGCCTCGTCCATCGAAGCGAGGCTCTGCTTGCTGTCCGTGTCGAAGGCGCGCACGAGCTCGGAGAGAACGTCCTCGCCCGTGAGCGCGCCGAGCTCCGCGAGGCTCTCCAGGCGAGCCGCATTCAAGATGGGCGGCGCCGCGGGCAGGCGACCGGACGTCGTGGTGCGGGAGCGGCGCGGCGTCCGCAGGAGCGCCGCCTCCAGCGTGCCGATATCGATGGGTTTGTTGACGTAATCGTCCATCCCCGCCTCGATGCAG
The DNA here is from genome assembly GCA_031374535.1 of Polyangium sp. (in: bacteria). Taxonomy (GTDB): domain Bacteria; phylum Myxococcota_A; class Polyangia; order Polyangiales; family Polyangiaceae; genus Polyangium. Next base: position 112 of record JANMGF010000442.1, on the reverse strand, counting down.
CGCTCCTTGTCCCCGCTCATCGCGTGCGCCGTCATCGCGATGATCTGCGGGCGTTGCCAGCGCGGAAATCGACTCCCAATGGCGCGCGTCGCTTCGAGCCCGTCCATCTCGG
>JANMGF010000389.1:0-9015 GCA_031374535.1 Polyangium sp. (in: bacteria) | reverse complement strand
ACCGCTGACGCCGTGACACCAGAGGCGGCGCGGTTCCGCTCACTCCAGGGCCGCGCCGCCTCGTCGCGCTGAACTTCCAGCCCGCCGAGACTCCCAATGCGAGCCGTTCACTGTAGGTGAACTGCGCATCCCACCCTTCGTAAAAATCCCCCCTCGCCAAGTCCAGATCGTCGTCCACGCCGTACTTCGCCCTGACATGGCGCGCGGCTGCGTCGTACACGTCGTCTACGCCGGACGCCCGCGATTCCCAGCCAGCTTTGAAGTCCTCGATCGCCGCGTCCCGCTCCGATCGCAGGGGGTACCGCGCGTCCGCGTAGCGTTCTGCTACCGCGCTTTGTTCGGCTGCCTCTTCAAGGCGCGCAAGCTCGGGGTTCACGGGTGCGCTCACAAGTGCCGCCTTTCAAAGCTCAACACGTGTCCATTCAAGGTCGGTAGAAGCGCCTCTGCGGCGTCCTCAACTGCCTTGGCGTCGCCGATGTAGATCACGCGCACTCGTCCCCCTACATAATGCCAGTCGACGCGCTGGCCGCTTCTGTTCGCAACTTCCGCAACCCATCGGTTGGCCTCGCGTTTGGGCGCATCGAGCGCCATAAGCTGCTCGCCGTGCTCATAGATTTCGCTGTCGCACCGGTCCGGGTTCATTGCGGCAACCGCCCCTTTCCATGCTCGTACACGATCTCCAGCGCGGCGAATGCGTACCCCGCCGCCGCCCCGGCGGCTTTCTCGCATGCACGCTCGTATCGTTTGGCCTCACGTGGGCGAATGGCGCTCATCATATCAGACCTCCCGGCGCTTGCCGCCTGCTGGAGGGCTCTGAATACCAGCGCTACAACGCGCGAATGCGGTCTATGCGTGCTCATGACACGCCCCTCCCCCACGCGAGCGCCCCGAGAACCCACGCGAGCGCATGAATGCACTGGCTCTCCGTCGGTTGGCGCATGTCCCCGTACGCAAGCCGGCGACCGTTCCACGCTATCTCTGCCATTCCGCAGCGCGGCAGACGCAACGTTATGCATAGGTGGTTCATGCGCCCCCCTTGTCGTCGTATTGCCCGCGGCTCCATCCGCTCCACGGCCTGCCCTGCCAGAGTCTTTCGGGGTCCGGGAACCATTGACTGTCAGCGAGCGCCCACGCGACGGTGATGCCGTCTGGACGTTTCGCCATGTGCGGCGTGTTCGGGCCGCACGCACCGCGCGCCCCCTCATCGGCGGCACGCAGATTCGTGCAACGCAATCCGGACGCGTGACGATGCCCGCACTGCGCATCGCAGGTCTCGCACGTGCCCGGCGTGCAGCTCGGGGGAACGAGTGTGGTCCGCGCAAACAACTCCTGTTGTTTCATGCGGCCTCGCGGGTGAGGGGATGCATCAGCGCCCGCACACGTTCAATCAGCGGCTCCGACGGGCCTAGGACGTGACCGCCTCCCCGAAGCAGCACGATCGTTTCCACGTCGGCCACCAGCCGTTCAATCTGTTCACGCTCGGCAATGAACTCGGCCGCGTCCCGTCCGTATGGCCTCCAGCACGCTCGACACAGCGCTATCGTGGGATGTCCGGTGCCTGAAAAGTACTGCCGTCTGCATTCCGCGCATTCCGCATCGCCGTCCGGGCAGCCGCTCGCCAAGGTTTCGCGCTGCTCGAGCACGAGGACCTCGAGCACGACCGCGGACAAACGACGCGGGCGCTGCTCGAGCACGAGGACCTCGTCGGCCCGCACGCTCTCTACCGTGTCGCGCTGCTCCTCCTCGCCGAGGGCCTCCACGTTTGTCCGCGGGCGCCGCTCGAGCTCGCCCGACGTCACCCCGTCGGACACGTCGGCGGGGGTTGATCTCGGAACCTCCTCCAGGCTCGTCGTCAACCAATGCAAGAACAGGTTCCCAGCAGCGCAGAGCAAAACCCCTGCAACTGCGGCCCACAGAAAGATGGTGTCGGTATTCATGCCGCCACCTCACTGCTCCGTGTGCCCGGCCGGGGGACGCGGGGTGCGTCGTACCCGGCCTTAAGATTGCCGCTGACTTGCTTGGCGCCCCATACGGTTTGATTTCGCTGCTCCGGCGGAAGCTCACGCACCGGTGAGCAGGCCGGCACGCGCGGAGCCGAGGACCTCTGCATGCTGCGATCTCGCACGAGGATGGACGTCGCCACGTCGCCGATATCCGCGCAGAGGCGAAACAACGGGTGTTGCTTCTTCCTCAAAAACCCGTCATTGCCGGGGCGCTCGTACCACACCAGCATCACCTCGGCAGCGGTGCGGGCAATGGCGTCGAGCGGGTTTTCGTCCTCGCGTTGTCGCTGCTCCGCAAGCCAAACAAGGTTCTCGCGGAGCTCCTGTTGCTGTTCAGCGTTCAGGCGAGCCTTCCCCCGCGCCGCTGGCATCGTGGACGGAACCTTGTAAGCTTCCTTGTGTTGGGCCAGCCAAGCGGTCACCAGGACGTCGTCGACCACCTGGGGCAGGACGTCCGGCCAGGAAGCGGGGGAACAGGTGATCCAGGCGGTCGCCACCGACGCCGACGGCAACGTCTTCGTCGGCGGGCTCTTCGAGGGACACCTCGATTTCGGCGCGGGCGATCTGAACAGCCAGGGCCGCGACCTCTTCCTCGCGAAGCTCGATCCCACCGGCGCAACTCTCTGGGCCCGCAGCTTCCGGCTCGCCTCGGCCGAGTGGGACGACTCGGGCCCCCGCATCGCGGCCGATCCCGCGGGCGGGCTCGCCGTGACGGGGACCTTTTCCGAGGCGCTGAACCTCGGCGGCGTGGCCCTCGAAGGGTTCGGGCAAACCGACGTGTACCTCGCGCGGTACGACGCCGCGGGCAACCACGTCGAGAGCCGCGCGTTCGGGGATCCCAGCTACCAGCTCGCCGGCAGCGTCGCCGTGAATCCGGGCGGAGGCGCCGCGATCACCGGCTCGTTCTACGGGATCGTGGACTTCGGGCAGGGGCCGCTGGAGAGCGCCGGTCTATGCGATATCTACGTCGCGAGGCTCGCCGCTCCGTGAACGGCCCGTCCGATCGCGGATCGTTGGCCCTCAAAACGAAAACCTGAACACCCCTGCCCCGCCCCGCGCCCCGGGCGCGATCGCGATCCGCACGTCCCAGGCCGGCGCCGTGAACCAGAGCGAGCCGGCGGCCACAACCCCCACGCCTGCGAGGCTCATCCCGGCGATGGCCGCTGCGTTCGTCACCGGCGATCCCTCGGGCCGCGGGGGCTCACCGGCCGTGCCGCTCGTCCCGAGCCAGGTCGAGAGCCCCGCGATGGATGCCATGGTCAAGCCGCCGAGGCCCATCACCAGCGCCCCGAGCGCGATCCAGCGCCGATCCCTGGGTGCCAACGCCGGGGGCAGAGGCTCAGGATGCAGCACGATGCGGCGCCGCGTGACCACATCCTCGAGCGGGGGCACCTCGAGCTCGAGCAACGTCCCCGGCTCCTCGACGAGCACCTCCCGCCGAAACGTTCGTTTCCCCGGCGCGGTCGCCGCGAGCACGTGCGCGCCCACCGTGACGGCCATGCCCGCGTTCCAGAGGGGCCTTTTGATCTCGTGCGAATCCCACGTCACGGAGAGCGCCCCAGCCTTCGCGACCCCCTCCGGCACGATCACCGTCACCACGGCGACCCGCGGTCCCAGCGCGGAGAGCCGTGCCCGCGCGACCTCGGCCCGATCCTCGGCGTGTTTTTGCCGCGCCTCCGCGGCCACGTCCCGGTAGAGCATGAACGCCTCGCCGAGCCGCTCGGTGCGCTCGTAACACTCCGCCAACCGGAACCTCGTTCCCATCCCGGGATCGAGCCTCTGGCTCTCCTCGAGCATCGGGCAGGCGCGCGCGTGTTTGCCCGCGTCCATCAGCACGAGCGCGCGGCGGAACAACACCTCCGCCTGCTCCTCGACGAGCGCCGAAGCCTCCGTCCCGCTCGCCGTCTTCGCGCGGGGCCCCTCGCCTGAGGCGGGCGAGACGAGGCAAAGAACCCACGAAGCCACCGAAAACGAAAGAATGCACGATGTCCTGGAAGGAAGCTTCATTTGCGTGAACGACCGAAGGGATCGGTGGGTCTCTTTTTCGTCTCTTTTTTGCGGGCCGGAGCGTCCTTCCGGCGCGGCTCGTCCGGACATGCCCCCGGGGCCGCCGCCATCGTTTCGGGCACCGGTTTCGGCGGCGGCGTTGCCTCGGCGGAGGGCGTGGATTCTGCGCTCGGGGCGCGGGCCGGCCGCGCGCGTGGGGCGAGGACCCGATCCTCCCGTGACGTCCAGATCCCCGTCCCACCCCCGAGCGCCGCCGCGACGAGCAGCACCGCGGCGAACACGCGTGAACCAAGCTCCCGCGCACCTTCGGGCACAGCATGCGTCGTGCCCCATGCGGCCCCCGTGGGCTCGCGTGTCGAGAGCGGCGGTGGATCGGGCAGGGAGGGGAGCGTCGGCGCGCTCGCGGCGCGGAGTTCGCGGGCCGTCGGCACCTCGTCCGGAACGGGCAGGGTCGGCACGATCGCGGCCACGAGCGCCGCCACCTCCGGGCACGACGGCTGGCTCGGCTTGCGTACGCTGCGCGGCGCCTCGTCTTGAGGCGCGAAGGGCGCGAGCGCCGCGCCGACCTCGAGCGCCGAACCAAAACGATCGTCGGGATTCTTGCGGAGACAGCGGCGCACCGCGGCTTCGAGGGCCGGGGGCACGTCGGGCCGGTGAAACGAGAGCGGCCGAGGCTCCCGCTCGCGGATCCCCGCGTACACGTCCGAGAGGCTCCGCGCTGCGAAGGGCGCCTCGCCTGCGAGGAGTTTGTAGAGGATGGCGCCGAGCGCCCAGAGGTCCGTCCGCGCGTCGACATCCCGGGTCGAGCGCATCTGCTCGGGCGACATGTAGAGCGGGGAGCCCATGATGTCGGTCGTCCGGGTCATCCCCGAGGACGCCCTCCCCTCGCAGACGCGCTTCGAGATGCCGAAATCGAGCACTTTTACGCAAGGAGAGCCGTCCGGCCTGTGGGTGAGGAAGAGGTTCGCCGGCTTGAGATCGCGGTGGATGATGCCGGCGGCGTGCGCCTCGACGAGCGCGTCGCAGGCGTGCAGGATGTAGAGGACGGCCTCTTGCACGGGCAACTGGCTACATTTCTTGCCGAGTTGCTGCAGATCACAGCCTTCCAGGTACTCGAGCAAGATGTACGGGATGCCCCGCTGGGTCCTTCCTGCGTCGAAGACACGCGCCACGTGCTCGCTCCGTAACTTCGCCGCCGCGCGTGCTTCCCGGGCGAAACGCGCGAGCGCCTGCGTGTTTCCGAGCTCGGACGGATGCATGAGCTTCACGGCATAAAGCGCGTCGAGCGCGGTGTGCCGGGCGGCGACCACGATCCCCATGCCGCCGACGCCGAGCACGCGCTCGACCCGGTACTTTCCAAAGAGCACGTCTCCCACCGATACACGCGCGAACGACGGCTCGCTCATCGCACACGTCCCCCCTGACCGGACCGCGCCCCGCTCCCCCCGGAGCTCTGGACCTCTCGGTCGAAGCGCTCTCATTTGATGCCCGACCCTCCTGGTTTGCCGCGCCGCGCCGCGCGTCATCCATGAAAAAGTTCCCGCGCATGTGGCCTGGACGGGGGGTCTACCGCTCCGGGCATCGCCGCGGGTTTTCCTCGGCAGCCAAACCCGACTAAGCTCGCCGCGCGCCGTGCCTCCCCTGCCCTCCACCTCTCTCGCGCCCCCCGACCGCCGCCAAGCCGTGGTCCTCTGCGGCGGCCTCGCCACGCGGATGTACCCGCGCACGATCGGGGTGCCGAAGTTTCTCCTTCCGATCGCGGGCCGTCCGTTCGCCCATCACCTGCTCGGACGGCTCGCCGAGGCTGGCTTTCGGGACGTCGTTCTTTGCATCGGCCACCTCGGCGACGAGATCCGCAAGGCCGTCGGCGACGGCTCGGCCTTCGGGCTTCGGATCGTCTGCGCCGACGAGGGCGAAACGCGGCTCGGCACGGCCGGGGCGCTCCGCCGCGCGCTCCCCCACCTCGACGAGGCGTTCCTCGTGACGTACGGCGACTCCTACCTGCCCTTCGACTACGGATCGCCGCTCGCCGATCTGGACGTCCACGCCGAAGCGCTGGGGACGATGTCGGTGTTTCACAACGAGGACCGCTGGGACGGCTCGAACTGCGCGATCGCCGGCGAACGCGTCCTCCGCTACCGGAAGCAGAGGGCCGGCGAGGCGCGGGATCCCGCGACGGACCACATCGATTACGGCGCGATCGCGCTCCGGCGCGAGGTCATCACGCGGCTCCCCGAGGGCCCGCAGGACCTTGCTCCCGTGCTCGAAGGGCTCGCCGCGGCGGGGGTGCTCCGCGCGCTCGTCGTGACCAACAGGTTTTACGAAATCGGCTCCGAGGCTGGCTATCGTGAGCTCGAGGCGCTCTTCCACGCTGGAAGGGGCGGCGCCCGGGCGGAGGTTTCCACGTGATCGTTTCTCGCGCGCCCGTGCGCTTCTCGCTCGGCGGTGGTGGCACCGATCTCCCGGCCTATTCGACGCGTTTCGGGGGATACCTGGTCTCCGCGGCCATCGACAAATACATCTACGTGACGGCGAACAAGCGATTCCGCCGCGACATACGCCTCGCGTATTCCAAGACCGAGATCGTCTCGAGCGTCGATCGCGTCGAGCACCCGATCTTCCGCGAGGCGCTCCGGATGACGGGGATCGAGCATTCGATCGAATTGACGAGCGTGGCCGATCTGCCGGCGAACTCGGGGCTCGGCTCGTCGAGCGCCTTCACCGTGGCCCTGCTCAACGCCCTGCACACCTACAAACGCGAGTTCGTCTCCTCGCATCAGCTCGCCGAGGAGGCCTGCTCCATCGAGATCGAGCGCCTCGGCGAGCCCATCGGCAAGCAGGACCAGTACATCGCGGCCTTCGGCAACGTCACGGCATTCACCTTCGGGACCGACGGCACCGTGAACGTCGAGCCCGTCCCCGTCCGGGACGAGGTGCTCGACGAGCTCGAATCGAACCTCGTGATCATCTGGTCGGGGATCGAGCGCCCGGCGCGCCTGGTCCTCCACGAGCAGGGGCAGAGGTTACGCGAGCTCGAGGCGCCGGTGATCGAATCGATGCATCGGATCAAGGAAATGGGCCACGAGACCTACCGGATCCTGACGAGCGGCGACATCGATCGGTATGGCGAGCTTTTGCACGTGCACTGGTCGCACAAACGCAAGCTCGCCTCGAAGATGACCGACGCCGTCATCGACGAGCATTACGAGGCCGCGCGGAATGCCGGGGCGATCGGCGGCAAGCTCATGGGCGCGGGCGGGGGCGGCTTCTTCATGTTTTACGTCCGCCCCCAGGATCGACGCCGCGTGCTCGAGACGATGATCGCCCGGGGCCTCCAGCCGCTCCGGTTCCGCTTCGACATGGATGGCGCCCGCATCATGGCCAACATGCACCGATCCTGATCGAGCGGAAAAGAGTAGCCCGGCCGGAAACATCGCCCGGCCATCGGCTGTCTGAAAAAAAGCGGAACCTTGCCGAGGGGACAGTGTCTTCTGCCCATTCCCCGTGCCCAGAGCTTCTGGGGCCGTACGGAGGAGAAGGAGACTCACCATGGGCGGCGTCGACGTTGGCAGCGAGGGTGGCAAGAAGAAGGCGACGAACACCGATATCAACATGGTCCCGTTCATCGACCTGTTGATGTGTACGATCGCGTTTTTGCTCATCACGGCCGTCTGGGTGACGAACTCGCGCATCAATGCGGACGCGCAGGTCCCCGGGCCTCCGAGCGAGACCCCGATCACCCCCGTCCCGCCGGAGAAGGTGCTGAACGTGCACGTCGGCGAGAGTGATTTCGCGCTCGTGTGGAAGCAGGGCGCGACCGTGGTGAGTGAGGTCCGCATCCCGAAGACGGCGCAGGCGGCTGGCGAGCTCGTGAAGTACCCCGACCTCGCGAAGAAACTCGAGGCCGAGTGGACGGCGAACGCGAACCACCGCGATCCGAGCGACAAGAAGCTCGATCAGGCGATCCTGCACACGGACAACCGCACGCCGTTCAAGGAGATCGTCGCGGTGCTCGACGCGCTTTATTCGACGAAGCGCAAGGTGAAGTTGCCGGACGGGGACAAGGAAATGCCCGTCTTCAACATGACGTTCGCCGCGCGCTGATTCACGCGGTCAGGGTTTGACCCTCGCGGCGATGATATCTCCATCGCTGCCGTTGGAATTGCCCTTCGTGGGCAGGGGGGCGACCGTCTTGGGAAAAGTCGAAGTCGACGAGCCAGCTCCCGGCCACCACGGCGTCGCCCCCGAACGCGGTCACGTGGAAGGATTTCATGGCATTCTGCTGCCCCCGCCGTTGAAAACATGGAACCATTCCGTGTCCCCGTTGACGGTGTCGATCCGGGCGAGAAACGGGTTCCAGCCCGCGCGCGCGACGGTCCCCACAAAGGTCGACGGATCGCGAACCGAGCGGCCCACGCGTGGGACGTTTCCTCCCACCGCCCCCCCGACGAACCCCTCCCCCTCAAGACTCGCCCTCGGCCGGAAAAACGCGCTATACCACGCGCTCCCGAGGAAACCGCATGACCACCAAGCTCGACAAAGCACACGCCGAAGCCTTCTCCGAGCGCGTCTGGGAGCAGGAGATCCTCCCCGCGCTGACGGACTACATCCGCATCCCCAACAAATCCCCGTCCTTCGACCGCGCGTGGCGCGAGAACGGGCACATGGAGCGCGCCGTCGCCCTGATCGAGCAGTGGTGCCGCGCCCAGCCCGTCCCGGGTCTCACGGTCGAGGTCGTGCGGCTCGAGGGCCGGACGCCCGTGATCCTGATGGAAGTGCCCGGCAAGAGTGACGACACGGTCCTGCTCTACGGCCACCTCGACAAGCAGCCCGAGATGGTCGGCTGGAGCGAAGGCAAAGGCCCGTGGGAGCCCGTGCGCGAGGGCGACAAGCTCTACGGACGCGGCGGCGCGGACGATGGCTACGCGATTTTTGCGTCCCTCACTGCCATCAACGCGCTTCGAAAAGATAACATCCCGCACGCACGGTGCGTGGTCTTGATCGA
>JANMGF010000345.1:0-2732 GCA_031374535.1 Polyangium sp. (in: bacteria) | reverse complement strand
GAGAAGAACGCCGACCCCGTGCACAAGGTGACGATCATCCCGCGCGGCCCGGCGCTCGGCATCACGCAGCAGCTCCCGAAGGAAGACCGCCTCAGCATGTCGCGGGACTTCGCGAAGGCGCGCCTCGCGGTGCTCATGGGTGGCCGCGTCGCCGAGGAGATCGTCTTCGGTCAGTTCACGACGGGCGCGGGCAACGACATCAAGCAAGCGTCGAACCTCGCGCGGCGCATGGTCACCGAGTTCGGCATGAGCGACCTCATCGGCCCGATCTCGTATGCCGCGAACGAGGAGAGCGTCTTCCTCGGCCGCGACTTCACGAGCCAGGCGCGCAGCTACTCGGAGACGGTCGCCAACCAGATCGACGACGAGGTCCGCAAGTTCGTGTTCGAGGGCCATGCCGAAGCGCGTCGCCTGCTCGACGAGAACCGCGAGACGCTCGAGAAGCTGGCGAACGCATTGCTCGAGCGCGAGACGCTCGACGCCGAGGAGGTCGACGCGATCGCGACCGGGCGTGATCTGCCCGAGCGGCAGAGGGTCGTCATCCCGACCTACGCCGATCGCGAGCGGGCCGCGAAGGAGAAGCGCCGCGCCGCGAGCATCTTCGGCGCGCCCAAGCCCGCTCCGAGCACGTGATCCCACCAAGAAGCGCCGCCGCCAGAATCCACGCGGCGGCGCCTCTCCCCTCCCCCAAAAACGAATCCGAAGAGCCCGATCAGGGCGCGCGCAGCACGGCCTGCAGGTAGGCGAAGTGCTGCATCTCCGGGCGCCCGCGGCTCGAGGACTCGAGGATGTTCTTCGCGCCCTCGCCGGTCAGGAAGAGGCCGTAGGACGCCTCGATCGCGAGGGGATCCCAGACACGCACGCCGAACGTCGCGTCGATCTGATGACCAAGCACGCGTGACTCGTTCGTCGCGGACGCGCCGATCGGGGCGAGCGAGGCGCTGGTCCATCGGCCCTTCGGCTGCGCGAGGCCAACGAAGCGGTAGCCGACGTTCACCGAAAACGAATCGGTCGGGCGTAGAGCGATGTCGCCGCCGGCCTCGATCAAGTTCGACCACGCATAGAGCCCCATCCGGCCATGCATGGGCCGCTCCTCGGGCAGGATCGGATCGAACCGCGTCTGCACGGCGAGCGGATCGGTGCTGCCGTCATCACCCGACGCATACGCGCCCGCTGCGCCGAACGTGAGGTGCGCCGGCAACGACGTCTCCCACGTGGCGCGCGCGGCGCCGGCGAAGGCGCGTAGATCGCGGTTTTCGCCGAAGCTCGAGACCCGGCCGAGCTCGTACGCGCCCTCGACGGCGTACCGCACGCCGCGGTAATCGCCCGAGAAGCGCGCATCGATCACGAACGTGTCGCTCGGCGTGAGATCGATCGACGCCGCCGGACGGACGACCCGCGCGAGCGTCGTGAGCTCGGCCTGAAGGAGCGGGACGATCCGGAAGATTGCGTGTGCGCCGTAAAGCTGGCTGCCCGTCTGCGCGCGGACCGGCTCGGTTGGCGTGGTGCTCGCGCCTCCCCCGGGCGCCGCGGCCCCGAGGCCGCCGAGACCTCCGAGCGGCATGATCCCGATGAGCGCCGCGAGCACCTCGACGTCGACATTCTTCCAGGACAAACCAAACCGCATGGCGTCGAGGGCTCGTGGCCTCTGCGTCCAGTCGCTCTCGCCGAGCAGGCGCCCGTCGCCCCACACGACGCGTTGCCGGCCGAGGCGGAACCACATGCGGCGGTTCCTTCCGTGCACGTCGAAGTACGCCTCGAAGAGGCCGAGGCCCGAGCCGAGCTGCGGCGTCCCGACGAGCGTGCCGGACACGTTGGATCCCGCGATCGGACGCGCGTCCTGCAGCACGATCGCCGCGGTCACCGGGCCTCGATCCACGGCGAGGCCGAGCCGCGCGCGGGTCGTCGCTGCCCACTGCGACGTGTAGACCGGCGTGAGGTAGGTCGGCGCGTCGAAGCGCGGCGGCAGGTTCGATCCGTACGCGTCCTCGAGCACGGCCCCGCGCGTGAACATCACGCCGCCGATGTCGAACGGATCCGTACGGTACTCACCGCGCACGCGAAGCTCGAACGAAGGACGGAAGGTGAAGCTACCGACGGGGATCGACTCGGGCAGCGGCGTGGCCTGCGCGTGGGCTTGGGGGCTCGCGAGCGAAAGCACGAGCGCGGCGGCGGCGGCTGTCGGGAGGGCAGCAGCGGGGAGGTTCGATCGGGTCATGTCAGGGCTCGAAGTCTTCACTCGGCTTGGGCTTCGGCGCCGGGGCACCTCCCGCGGGCGCGCCGCCGCCACCACCACCGCCCGGCCTGCCTCCGCCTGCGGGGCGCGTCGCCTTGCCGGTGAATCGCGCGAGCACCGCGTCGGCCGCGCCGGTCTCCAGCGCGAACGCCAGGCCCACGACGAACGACGATGCGAGACCCGCTTCGGTCGTCGCGCGCGCCCGCACGTCGGCGAGCACGTTCCGCGCTCCATCGAGCTCACGCGACGCTTCCCCCGATTTGCCGGCGGGCTTCATGGAAAGCTCGGTTCGTTTTGCGTCGAGATCCCGCGCGCGTTTTTCGAGCTCGCCCATGCGACGCGCCACGTCGAGTGATGCCTTCACCGATTGCTCCACGGCCTTCGCGAGCGTCTCTGGATCCTCGCTCGGCTTGCCACGCTTCTGCGCGAGCACGAGCAGGTTCGCCTCGGGCGTCAGCTCGAGGTGCAGCGAAAGGCCTGCTTCCTCGAAGCTCTT
>JANMGF010000297.1:0-2026 GCA_031374535.1 Polyangium sp. (in: bacteria) | reverse complement strand
CTCGACGCCGTCACCGGCACGATGCGCAATTTCTCTGGAGGCTCTCTGAACTGGACGATCGAGACGCGCTGCTCGGATGATCTCGTGTGCCAGACGCAGGGGTGTGCGAAGGCGACCGTGCCTTCGACGAAAGCCTGCGTCCTTCCCTTCCGGACCATCGACGATAACGATCAAGGCTCGAACTGAAGGACCTTCGATAGCTCATGGCTTTTCGCATGCGACTCCGCAAGGCCACCGGCTCTGCCTTGGCCGTGTTCCCTGCCCTCATCCTCCTGGCCGCCGGTGCGGCTGCGCAGCCTGTTCCGCCGACGGATCCGGCGGCCCCGCCTGCCGGAACACCCCCCGAGGGCACGACGCCCCCGGCCGCGACGACCGAGGCGCCGCCTCCTCCTCCGCCAGAGGTAACGCCTCCCGCGGCATTGCCTCCCAAGGCGCCCGAGCCGGTGACGCCCGCGCCGGTGGCGGTCGTGGAGCCTCCGCCGGTGAAGACGGTCGACAGCGATCCGCCGGCCGTGCGTATCGGCGATTTCATGGACACGCGCCTGACGTGGGTCATGGGCGACGACGACGTGCTCCACCAGACCGGCCAGGCATTGCCGCTCTCGCCCGACATCGCGATCGGCGACCGCAAGGCATACCGGCTCTTCTTCGATAACCTGAACTCGCGCTTCGCCGGCCGCGAGAACCTGACGCACCTCGCGCTCTACAAGAAGATGCCAGGGTTCATCAAGGGCCTCGAAACCGAGGCGTCGATGGTCCTGCGCTTCGATCTCGCCTCGCTCGCGCGCGCGACGAACAACCTGAACCAGTCGCTCTACGACGCCGGCTCGTTCATCCGCGCCTTCTATCACACGGACGGCAAGGCGAATGGCAAGCGTGGCCTCGCGGTGACGCTCTGGCCGCTCGATACCGATCGGTTCCGCCTCGGTTACCTGTACGATATCTCCTGGGGCGGCACGAACCCGTTCATCAATCAATCGATCTTCCCGCGCGTGCAGGGCGGCGCGCCCGGCGGTAAGGTCGAGTATACCGGCGACAAGTGGAGCGTGTTCTTCGGCCTGAAGACCGCGACGATCGTGCAGGTCGAGCAGACGCTCACGCCGGGCACGAGCGAGGTCGAGGAGATCCGCGTCGGCCAGACGAACTACGGCGTGCTCGGCGGCGGCGCCGTCGACGTCAACGATTACCTCCACATCGACGTGGGCGGCGGTTACTTCCAGCAGGGCAAGTTCGACCTGCCGGACGTCGCGGGCCAGGGCATCTACACGGCCGGCCTCTCGTCGCGCGTCTTGCTCCACGACAAGAGCACGCCGGTGCCGCAGTCGATCGATTTCGCGCTTTATCGGAACGATCCGAACAAGCCGATGATCATCTTCAAGCCGGAGACGTACAACCCCGGGAAGACGACGTGGTCGCTCGCGCTCGAGGGGACGAACCTCTGGCAGCGCCTCAAGGATTTCGACGTCGCCGGCGGGACCGCGGTCCAGCAGGCGCGCGCCGCGGCGCTGCAGGCGAACGTGAAATCGGGTTTCGTGCGCGGCAGCTTCACGGCCATCTATCGCGACCTGCCGTACGTGCTCCGGAACCAGCCGAGCTTCATTCCCTTCCAGACCCTGCCGGGCGACGCCGCGACCTCGAACGAGTTCTTCCTGGCGCTCGCCTCGGATTATTACCTCCCGGCGCCGCGGCTCACGCTCGGCTTCGGGGCAGGTCTCCAGTTCCCGGCCACGTTCTCCACCTCCACGGTGGATAGCTCCTCGGCCCCGATCGAGCGCACCGTCGTCGTGCGCGAGCAGGGCAACATCGCCATTCTGCCCGTGAATCAGGGCGCGGTGCCCATCTTCCAGGCGCGCGCCAGCGTGAAATGGGACCTCTCGTCGATCATGTCGGCGCTCCTCTGGCTCCAGTACGTGCGCGACAACAACGGCACCTTCGTCGAGCGCGACCCGAGCGAAGGCACGCTCGCGCTCCGCACCTTCATCAGCCCGAACTTCCTCGGCTTCGGCGCCAGCGTCTCGGCGCGGTT
>JANMGF010000293.1:0-10845 GCA_031374535.1 Polyangium sp. (in: bacteria) | reverse complement strand
GCGCTTGCCCTTGCAGACGTCACACACGCGCGTCACCGCGTAACGCCCGACGTCCTCCGAGCCCGCGACGTCCTCGTCGAGCTCGTCGTCGTCGTCGCCCGAGAGCGATCCCTCGCCTGACTGAAGCTGTCGCTCGAGCCGCGGCACGATGCCCTCGTAGCCCTCCTTCGCCTTCTTCTTGCCGCGCGCCGTGCTCGCCTCGGCCCCGAAGAGGAGCGCCTTCCGATCGGCCTCCGAGAGATCACGGAAGGGCACGTCCGGATCGACGCCGAGTGTGCTCACCGCCCGCTCGGTCTCCGTCGAGAGCGCGACCGATCCGCGACGCCCCCACGCCACGATCGCGCCCTCGCGCAGCGTTCGTTTCGGATCCGGCACGACGCGCTCCGGATCGATACGCGTGCGGAACCCGATGCCGTCACACGCCGGACACGCGCCGTGCGGCCCGTTGAACGAGAACATCCGCGGCTCGATCGGCGGGAGCGAGATGCCGCAGGCGATGCAAGCAAAACGCTCGCTCATCCAGATCGGCTCGGCGCGGGATCGTTCGTTCGACGGATCCGCGAGCAGCCGTCCCTCGCCGAGCTTGAGCGCGAGCTCGACCGAGTCCGTCACGCGGCCCTTCACGCCCTCCTTCACGACGATGCGATCGATCACCACATCGAGGTCGTGCGCCTTCGTTCGATCGAGGACGATCTCGTCGCCGAGATCCACGACCTCTCCATCGATCCGCGCGCGAACGAACCCCTCGCGGCGCAGCCGATCGAGCTCGAGCTTGAGCTCGCCGCGACGGGCCCGCGCGATCGGCGCCAGCACCGTGACACGCGCGCCCTCGCCGAGGCCGAGGATCCGATCGACGATCTGCTGCACCGTCTGCGCCTCGATCCGCGCGCCGCAGCTCGGGCAGTGCGGCGTGCCGACGCGCGCGAAGAGCAGGCGCAGGTAGTCCGAGATCTCCGTGACGGTCCCGACCGTGGATCGCGGGCTCTTCGCGAGCGCGCGTTGCTCGATCGCGATCGCGGGGGAGAGCCCCTCGATCGACTCCACGTCCGGCTTCGCGAGCTGCTCCAGGAACTGACGCGCGTACGCCGACAGCGACTCCACGTACCGTCGCTGGCCCTCGGCGTAGATCGTATCGAACGCGAGCGACGACTTTCCCGATCCGCTCGGGCCGGTGATGACGACGAGCCTGTCGCGCGGGAGCGACAGACTCACGTCCTTGAGGTTGTGCTGGCGAGCGCCGCGAATGACCAGACGATCCATGGACTTGCGACACCTAGCACGCTCATCGTGCTGCGGCTCCCGCGTTGTCCCGAGCTTCCCGGCTCGAAGATCGAGGCGCGAGACCAGAGCATTCCAGTGACCACCGGCCGCGCTCCGAGCCGCGCCCGCTCGCTCGAAATTTTTCCCTCTCGCGGTTCCTCGGTTCTACTTGCACGCCGGGCGACGATCGAGAAGCCCTGAGCGCTCCTTGGGTACGACGACCAGCACCGTGATGATCTCCGTGGGTGTCGGCCTCCTGGCCGGGAGCCTCGGCTTGCTCGCCTGGGGTTTGCCCGCGCTCATGACCTCGGCCGCCCGCGCCGCGTCGAAAGAAACCCCGCCCCGCGCGCCAGCCGCGTCCCCCGAGCCCACGCCCGCGGATCCCGCGTCATCACTCCCGCTCTCCCCGGCCGATCGTTTCGCCGAAGACCCTGCCGTCCGCGCCGCTTGCCCGTCCGACATGGCGCTCGTCGAGGGTCTTTTCTGCCCCAAGCTTCCCTACCGATGTGGCCGTCGATCGAGCGAGCTCGGCCATGGCTGCGCCGCGTACGTCCGCGGCTCGCCTTGCGCCGGCGAGCTCGATCCGCGCCGGTACTGCATCGATCATCACGAGTGGCCGAACCGCTTCGGCGAGAGCCCACGCGTGTACGTCAACTGGTTCGAGGCCAAAGATCTTTGTCAGTCGGTGGGCAAACGCTTGTGCCGTCGCTCCGAGTGGATCCTCGCCTGCGAAGGCCCGAAGAGGCTGCCTTACCCGTGGGGTTTCGTGCGGCAGCCGAGCCCGTGCAACGTCGATCGCGCCGCGATCCCCTTCGACGTGAACGCGATGATGGATCCGCGCACCCGTGAAGCCGAGCTCGCGCGGCTCTGGCAGGCCGATCCCGCAGGCTCGCACCCCGACTGCGTGAGCGCGTTCGGCGCGTACGACATGTCCGGCAACGTCGACGAGTGGACCGACAACCTCGCCGACGATCCCGGGACGAACCAGCCCTCGACGCTGAACGGCGGCTACTGGGGCCCCGTACGAAACACCTGCCGCCTCACGACGAAATCACACGGGCCGAAGTTCTCGTTTTACCAGGTCGGCTTTCGTTGCTGCGCGGACACGATCGACGGCGCAGACGTCTCGCCGCCAAAACCGTTCATCGAGAAGCCCGAGCCCGCCTCGTCCGGTGATCGCGCGGCGCACGAGGACGGTTGAGCTCGCGCGAGGTCATCGTGTTTCCCCTCGTATTCGCAGCGTCGCTCGGGCTCGCTGCGGTCCTCGTCTCGCCCCGCGCCTCCGAGCGCCGCGAGACGGCCGATACCGCCTCCGCGTCCGCGTCGATCGCCCCGCCACCGCCGCCTCCACCTCCGCCCGCGCCGACGGCGAAAGAAAAACCTCCTCCGCCTTCGTACGTGCAGGTGAGCCCCGAGAGCGCGAACGCGTGTGGCCCGGGCATGGTGCTCGTCGACGGCATCTACTGCCCTTTCGTCGGGCATCGATGCGTCCAATATCGCGAGGATGTGAAGGACGTGTGCGAGCGCTTCGGCCCCGAGGTGCTCTGCGAGGGCAACCTCGAGCGCCGTCGTTTCTGCATCGACGTCTACGAATACCCCAACATGGAAGGCGTCAAACCCGCGGTCATGGCCGACTGGAACGAGGCCAGGCGCGCGTGCGAGGTCGAGGACAAACGCCTCTGCACGGTCGAGGAGTGGGAGTTCGCCTGCGAGGGCCCGGGCATGTGGCCGTACCCGTACGGCGCCGAGCGTGACGCCGAGGCCTGCAACATCGATCGCCCCGTGGTGCCGCCGGACTTCGGCGCGTTCGAGGAGCCGCGTCGGGTCTCGGCCGAGGTCGAGAGGCTCGATCGCCGGGTCCCGTCCGGCGAAAAACACCGCTGCGTGAGCCCCTTCGGCGTGCACGACATGACGGGCAACGTCGACGAGTGGGTCGACAACACCCAGGGCAAACGCCTCGAAGCTCCGTATCGCTCGTCGCTCAAGGGCGGCTACTGGGGGCCGATCCGCGCGCGCTGCAGGCCGATCACCTCGACCCACAACGCGTGGTTCAGCTTCTACCAGGTCGGCTTCCGCTGCTGCGCGAACCCCAAGGACGGGGGACGGGCGGGCCCGGCGCCCACCGGCAAGCGCCCGCGGCTCGGCCGGATGGAGCTCCCGCCCCGCGAGCGGAAGGCCACCGACCGCTCGAAGCCTCCGCCGGAAAGTCCTTGAATGTTCGATGTTTCGAGGATTTTTTCGGACCGAGCGACCAGACATCGGCACGGCTTTTCTCGGGGAGCAAGCGCAAAGCGAAAGAACGACGCGGCGCTCCCCTTCCAACGGCCTCGATGTTGGACTAGCTTGTCCCCCGGTGACCGTCCCCGACCGTCTTCGTCCTGCCCGAACGCTTCGTTCTCGCAGGACTGTTGAAGGACGAGCGGCCACGCGAACACGGGCCTATAGCTCAATTGGTCAGAGCCCCCGGCTCATAACCGGGCTGTTCCTGGTTCGAGTCCAGGTGGGCCTATCCCTTTTCGCAAGGAGCAGAGCATCCACGTGAGTATCCGCGACCAGATCGCACCCCTCGAAGAGCTCGCGACCATCGACGACGATCTGCGCAGGCTCGAGGAGCAGATCGGCAAGCAGCGGGGAAGCCTGGAGGGGATGCGGGCGGAGGCGAGAGATCTCGAGGCGCGCCTCAAGGCGGACCGCGAGATGCTCGCGCAGATGGAGAAGACGCGGAACGAGCTCAGCATCGAGCTGCGTCAGATGGCGCAGCAGATCGAGCGATCCCGCGAGAAGCTCCAGCGATCGCGAAACGAACGCGAGAGCAACGCCGCGCAACGCGAGATCGAGGAGCTGCGCAAGCTGCACCGCGATCGCGAGGAAGAGATCGAGCGCCTCAACTTCGCGGCCGACGCGGCGAAGAAGTCGATCGACGCGACCGACACCAAGCACCGCACCATCGTGCAGCAGATCGAAGGCACGGTGGAGGGGACGACGCGTCAGCTCGACGACGCCGAAGCCCAGCGCGCGGTCCGGCAGAAGGAGCGCGAGGTCGTGGTGAAGAAGCTGCCGGTCGTTCTCTATCGGCGGTACGAGTCGATCCGCACGAAGCGCCCCCACGCGATCGCGGCTACGCACGACGGCACGTGCCTCGGCTGCCACATGACCATCCCGCCGATGATGTTCCAGAAGATGCTGGAACAGTCCGCGTTCGAGCAGTGCCCGCACTGCCGCCGCATCCTCTACTACACGCCCGCGCCGGTGCGGACCCCCGCGGTCGACGCCGACGAGGGTCAAGGCCGCGGGGCCTCATCACGCGCCTGATCGTTCGGGATCGAAGTTTCGCGACTCGCGGCGCGTGAAAGCCTGCACCACCTGCCATCGCCTCTACATGGACGACGCGGCCTTCTGCCCCCTCGAAGGGCAGAAGCTCGCGGCGACCGAGGAGGCCCGGCCGAAGCCCGACCCCAACGATCCACGCGTCGGCGGCGCGGTGTGCGGCGGTCGCTACCAGATCTGGCGCGTCATCGCCGAGGGCGGCATGGGCCGCGTCTACCAGGCGCTCGATCGTGAAGAGGGACGAAGCGTCGCGCTGAAGATCCTGCACGCCGAGGTCGCCCAGGATCCCGTCTCGATCGAGCGGTTCAAGCGCGAGTTCGAGGTGAGCGCGGTCCTGCCGCACGAGCACGTCGTCAAGGTTCACGCGTTCGAGCACGACGCCGAGAACAACGACGTGCTCGTGATGGAGTACCTCGAGGGCGAGGAGCTGCGGATGCTCATGCGGCGCGAGAAGGTGCTGCCGCCCGAGCGCGTCGTGCGGGTCGTCTCGCAGGTCGCGCTCGCCCTCCAGGGCGCCCACGATCGCAAGATCGTCCATCGGGATCTCAAGCCGGACAACGTCTTCCTCTGCGCCGGCGACATCGTGAAGATGCTCGACTTCGGCAGCGTCCGCGACAACTCCGTGGGCGCGAAGAAGATCACCGCCGTCGGCACCACGATCGGCTCTCCGTTTTACATGTCGCCCGAGCAGGCGCAGGGGCTCGCGTCGCTCGATCACCGCGCCGACGTCTGGTCGCTCGCGGCCATCAGTTACGAATGCCTCACGGGCAAGGTCCCGTACGAGGGCAAGTCCGGCCCGCAGATCCTGCTCAGCATCATGACGAGGCCACACCGTCCGCCGAGCGAGGTGGGCCAGGCGCACAGCGTGCCGCGCACGCTCGACGCCGTGATGGATCACGCGTTTGCCAAGGAACCCGCGGACCGCATCCCGACGGTCGGCGCGCTGGCGGATCGGATCGGCCACGCGTTCGGGCTCGAGGGCACGCACGCAGCGTGGGCCCGGATGGGGCAGGACGATCTCGGCGAGGGCATCCGCGCGGGGCTGCCCGAGGTGCTCGCGCGTCTCGAAGAGGAGCAGGGTTCGCCCGGGGATCTGAGCGCGATGGACGCGGCGTTCGCGGGCGCCGGCGCGCCTTCGTTCCCCGAAGAGGAAGTCCCCGCGGTCCCGATCACGCGCCCACGATGGCTTTTTCCAGTCCTCGTGATCGTGGTCCTGCTCGTCGCGGTCGTCGTGGCCCTCGCGGCGTCGCGCTGACGGCGAACCGAGAGGCGAGCGGAACACCGAGCCGATGTATGGCTTGGGTCCGAGCTCCGTCGAACGCGTGCTGTCCCTGTTCGCCGACCGGGCCGCCCGTGGTCAAGAGCCGGGCCCCGTGGTATCCCGAGCCCTCATGAAGGAGTCTTCGATGCGACGCCGTCCTCTCTCCACCCTCGCTTGCCTCGTGGCTCTCTCGGGCCTCACGTTCGCGCTGGCCTCCGGATGTGGCCGTAGCGAGGCCGCTCCGCAGCGCGCCGCCGAGACGCTCGCCGCGGCCGTCGCGAAGGGCCCCAAGGCCGAGAGCGACACCTTCGCCGTGGAGATGAAGGCGACGGGCCCTTACGCCGCGGGCAAGGAAGGGACGCTCGAGATCGCGATCACGCCGAAGGGCGCGTATCACTTGAACGACCAGTACCCGTACAAGTTCAAGTTCGTCGATCCTGCGCCCGAAGGCGTCACGTATCCGAAGCCCGTGCTCAAGCGCGAGGACGGGACCTTCAACGACAAGAAGGGCACGTTCAAGGTGCCGTTCGTAGCGTCCCGGGCGGGCAAGGCGAAGGTCGCGGGGACGCTCTCGATGAGCGTGTGCAGCGAGGCGAACTGCGTGATGGAGAAGCTGGAGCTCGAGGTCGACGTCGACGTGAAGTAAGCCGGCAGCTAAGCTCCCGGGGTGAAAGAGTCCGACGAGCGAGCAAGCCGACGATCCGAGCTCGCGATGGCCGAGCTCTCCAGCATCGCTTTGTCGATGCAGCATCGCTTCCAGACGGGGCGGCGTCTCCTCTCCTTCCAGGAGTATCTGGAGCTTTTTGCCTCCGATCCCGCGTGCCACGGGCGTGATGCCGCCCGGTACGTGCGCGACATGTTCGACCATTTCGGTACGTACGCGGTCAAGCGCCCGTGGGGTGAATGCACGCGGTACCGCCTCTTTGATCTGCCCTGGGAGCCCGAGCCGCTCCGGGCGGAGAAGGGGGGCGCGCGGGCCCCGTACCACGGGCGCGATGCGGCGCTGATCGGACACGAGGAGCTGCAGGGAGAGATCTACCGCGTGCTCTCGAACTTCGTGCAGGAGGGGCGAGCGAACCGGCTCATCCTGATGCACGGCCCGAACGGATCGGCCAAGAGTACGATCGCCGGCTGCATCCTGCGCGCGCTCGAGCATTACTCGACGCTCGACGAGGGCGCGCTCTACCGCTTCCACTGGGTCTTCCCGAGCCGCAAGACGACGCGCGGGTCGATCGGGTTCGGGGGCGAGGGGACCGCCGCGCCGATCGGCGGCAGCTTCGCGCACCTCGACGACGGACAGATCGACGCGCGCCTCGTCATCGAGCTCCGCGATCATCCGCTTTTCCTGATCCCGGTGCCGGAGCGGCGAACGCTCCTGAAGAAGCTCTACGACGACGCGGGGCTCCCCGACTCGCCGCCGGACTGGCTCATGAGCGGCAAGCTCTCGCACAAGAACCAGCAGATCGTCGAGGCCCTGCTCGTCTCGTACGAAGGGTCTTTCGCCGACGTGCTTCGGCACGTTCAGGTCGAGCGCTGGTTCATCTCGCGGCGGTACCGCACGGGCGCCGTCACCATCGGCCCCGAGCTCAGCGTCGACGCGGGCGAACGACAGATCACGGCCGACCGCTCGCTCGTCGCGTTGCCCACGGCGCTCCAGGCGCGGACGTTGTTCGAGGCGCACGGCGAGCTCGTCGAGGCCGCGGGCGGTGTGCTCGAGTTCAGCGATCTCCTGAAGAGGCCCCTCGACGCGTTCCGTTACCTGCAGCTCACGCTCGAGACGGGCGAGGTGAGCTTGCCCCAGCAGACGGTCCAGACGAACGTCGTCATGATCGGCAGCGCGAACGACGTTCACCTGAACGCCTTCCGCGACCACCCCGAGTTCCCGAGCTTCCGTGGTCGCTTCGAGCTTTTGCGTGCGCCTTACCTGCGGAGCTACACGGACGAGCAGCGCATCTACGACGCGCAGATCACGCCGTTCGTCACCCGGCACGTCGCGCCCCACGCCACGCGTGTCGCGGCGCAGTTCGCGGTTCTCACGCGGATGCGGCAACCCGAGGCGAAGCGGTATCCCGAGGCGCTCGCGCCGATCGTTTCGTCGCTGACGGCGGCGGAGAAGATGGAAGCGTACGCGACGGGGACGCCGCCGGATCGGCTCGACGGCGACTCGCAAAAGTTGCTCCGGGCGAACATCCGCGCGCTCTACCAGGAGACCGACTCGGCGGTCGATTTCGAGGGGCGCTCGGGCGTCTCGCCGCGCGAGATCCGTTCGCTCCTGCTCGACGCCGCCCAGAGCCGTGATCACGCGTGTTTGTCGCCGTTCGCGGTCCTCTCGGAGCTCGAGGAGCTCTGCAAGAGGACCTCGGAGTACGACTGGCTCAAGGAGCGCGCGCTCGCGGGCGGCTACCACGACTACAAGCTCTTCCGCGACGTCGTGCGCGCGCGGCTCTACGACACGCTCGAGGAGGAGATGCGGTCGGCGAGCGGGCTCGTCGACGAAACAAGGTACGGCGAGCTCTTCGACCGGTACGTGCAGCACGTCGGCGCCTGGGTGAAGGGCGAGAAGATCCGGAACTCGCACACCGGGGATTTCGAGGGCGCGGACGAGCGCATGATGCGCGAGATCGAGGGCCTGCTCGGCATGCGCGGCAAACACGAGGACCACCGCCGCGGGCTCATCGCCATGATTGCGGCGTGGGCGATCGATCATCCCGGCGAGAAGGTCGTCAACGCGGTCGTCTTCCCGCAGCAGATCCGCAAGCTGCGCGAGGCCGTGTTCACGGAGCGGCGCAAAGCCGTGGCGCTGCTCTGCCGGGATCTCGTGGCCATCCTGCGCGATCGCGCGAACCACAAGGCCCGGGGACAGGGCGCGCGCGAGGAGCCGCTGCTCGGGGGCCTGCGCGACGAGCAACGCAAGAACGCGCTCGCTGCGCTCGATCGGATGGTCGGGATGGGATATTGCGAGAGCTGCGCGCTCGACGCAGGCAGCGCGCTCCTCCGCGCGCGCTTTTCGGAGCTCGTCACCTGACGGGCAAGCCGTTGGTCCTCGAACGATGTTGATCGATACGCATTGCCACCTCGATCCCAGTTATTTCCCCGAAGGCGAAGACGCCGTGCTCGATCGGGCACGCGAGGCGGGCGTCGAGGCGTTCGTCGTGATCGGGGTCGGGGAGGACCTCGGCCCGGCGCGTTTCGCTGCGGGTCTCGCCGCGCGCCGGCCCGACGTATGGGCCACGGTGGGCCTGCACCCGCACGACGCGCGGGCCCTCGACGAGGGGATGGCAGCCGAGCTCGAGCGCCTCGCAGAGGAGCCACGCGTCCGGGCGATCGGCGAGATCGGGCTTGACTACCACTACATGCACTCGCCACAGGAGACGCAGCGGGAGGTCTTCCGGCGCATGATCGGGCTCGCGCGTCGCGTCGCGAAGCCCATCGTCGTGCACACCCGCGAGGCGGCCGAGGACACGCTCACGTTGCTCGAAGAGGAAGGCGCGCGTGAGGTCGGCGGCATCATCCACTGCTTCTCCGAGGATCGTGCGTTCGCCGAGCGGGCCCTCGCGCTTGGGTTCGATCTGTCGTTCTCGGGGATCGTGACGTTCAAGAGCGCGCGCGCCGTGCACGAGGTGGCCGCGTGGGCGCCGGCCGATCGAATCCTCGTGGAGACCGACAGCCCCTACCTCGCGCCCATCCCGATGCGGGGCAAGCGGTGCGAGCCGGCGTTCGTGGTGTACACGGCGCGGCGCGTCGCGGAGCTGCGTGGCGAGAGCTTCGAGGCGCTCGCGGCACGCACGACCGAAAACGCGCGACGTCGACTCGGCCTCGCCTGAGGCGCGCGCCTCCACCCTGAAACAAGGCATACTGGTGCCCGTGTGGGGCATTGCGCAGGGCGGCAGCAGGATCGCCTCCGCGAGTTTTTTCTCGCTGGCGGTGCACCTCGCCCTGCTCGCGGTGGGAGGCGGGCTGCTCGCAGAGAGCAAGCGGGCGTCGCCGTTCCTCGCGCGCCAGGCCTTCACGGTGCCCTTGCGGGACGAGGTCGTGGAGATCGATCTGCCGCCCGCGAGTGAAGGATCGATCGCCGGCGAGCTCTTCGAGTTGCCCGAGGTCGTCGTTCCTCGCGGGGGAGGGGAGGCCGAGCCGCGGCCCGATACCGGCGAGCGCGGGCGCGGCGGGACGGACACGGCTGCGCCCGCGACGAACCTCGCCGATCGGCAGGACGATCGCGCGCTCGTAGAGGAGGTGCCCTCGCGCATCGATCGAACGCAGGTCCAGCGTATCGACACGGGCAAGGAGCGCGCGTCCCGCGAGGATCTTCGCGCGAGTCGTGAGCCGATGGAGCTCACCTTCCTCGCGAGCGGACGCTCCGGGAGCCGCCCCGAGCGACGCGCGTACGCCGTGCACGATCCGTCGTCCGGTGGATGGAGCAGAGGGCGCGCGACGCGGCGCGGCGGGGCCCTCGGCGCCCAGGCTTCGCCGCTCGGCCCCCTCGAGGCCGCGCGGCCCGTGGGAGGCGCGGAAGAGGGCGTGGCAGCGCCGTCCGAGGGGATCGGCGTGCGGGATCGCGCTGCGGGCAAGGACGCGCGTGCGAGCGCCGAGGTGCCCCTCGCGCGGCCCCTCGTGACCGCGGGGACACCCTCGGTGCCTGCACCGCGTGAGGGACGGCCGAAGGACAACGTCGACAGTGAGCAGGAGGTCGCGCTCGCGCTCCAGTCGATCGTGCACGCGAGTACTGCTGGAGGCGCGCCGGGGACTTCCACCGGTGGGCAAACGGGACCCACGCCCCCGGGCTCCGGCGGGACGAAGGGCCCTGGCTCGGTCGCCGATCCGCTCGGGACCGGGCAGGGCCCTGGCCTCGACGCGAGTGCGCTCGACCGGCGGCGTTTGGACTACGTGCGGCGCGTGCTCTCGCGGATTCATCCGCTCTGGAAGGATGCGTTCCCGCGCTGGGCGATCGCCGACGGGCGAGGCGGGACCGTGGTGGTGTCGTTCGTGATCCGCGCGGA
>JANMGF010000259.1:0-9504 GCA_031374535.1 Polyangium sp. (in: bacteria) | reverse complement strand
GGAAAAACCAGGTCGTCCGTGCCGACGCCCGAGGCAAACAGCAAGCTCTCGTCGAGGTCCGGTCCGCAAACGTTCTCGCTGTCGGGGAGATTCCCCGGGGCCCACAAGAGCAGCGTGTGGTGCGTGCCCGTCGAGCCGAGGGCGCGAAATGCGTTGATGTAGAGATCTTCGTGGAAGGTCTTGGTCGCGCACCAATAACTCTCGCTGCCTCCGCCGATTTCCCAGGTGGTGTCGATGAGCTTCGTCCACCCATCCGGGACCTCGCCCGAGCTTGCATTGGGCTGCTCGACCGCGTCAGAACCACAACCGATGAGCGCCGTGCATGCGAGCACCAGCGAACCTACTGCGAGCCGAGCTCCGAGCCGTCGTGTCATCATGAAGCCAAGTATACTCCCTGGCCGCGGTCGCGGGTGGCGGAATGCGCCAGACGCGCGCGGCCCAGCGCCCCTGGTGATCGATTCGTTCCATGGCCGTGATCTCCCCGATCACCCCCCCACGCGCCGATCACGCAAACGCCCAGATTTCGCGGCTTGACGGGGTTTGCCAGGCTGGCCCGCGACCTGCATGACGTCCTCGCGAAAACGCTTTCCGCCTTCGCAAGAGGAAGGTGGCTCAAAAGTCGCCGCTGGAATGAGCGGTATGGAGACCTACCATGATGAAACTTGCTTCGCTGCTCTGCATCGCCTCAATCTCCCTTCCCGCCTTGTTGACGGGCTGCGCCGGTGAAGATATCGAGGCGGACGACGAAGACGCGATCGCCGCGGAGCAGGCCGTGAGCGCCGCGGCCCAGAGCATGCGCTTCGGCGTTGCTCCACAATGGTACCAGAACTGGAACCCGCCCGCGGAGGGGCCGGCCAACGTCGATATCGTCGTCGTCGGCGACTGGCTTATCGAGAATGGGTTCACCGATACGCACAAGAACAAGATCCAGCAGATCCGCGCGAAGGGCAAGACCCCGTACCTCTTCGGCTACATCGCCACGGCGAAGACGAAAAAGGGCCTCAACTCCAGCAACGACTGCGACGGCAATACCTCGGCTCCCCTGTGCCAGCAGGGCGCGACGTGGATTCGTAACAACATCGACGGCACGATCGTGCCGGCCTACAAGGACGCTGCCACGAAGATCAGCGCGGCGCTGGGCGGCGGCAGCGCGCTCAT
This sequence comes from Polyangium sp. (in: bacteria), assembly GCA_031374535.1. Lineage (GTDB taxonomy): Bacteria > Myxococcota_A > Polyangia > Polyangiales > Polyangiaceae > Polyangium. The sequence continues at coordinate 8,346 of JANMGF010000259.1, read as the reverse complement.
CCACATGGAGCCGGATTGGTTCCAGTTCTCGGAAAACGCCCAGCAAAATGCCTTCACCAAGGCCGAATCCAACGGCTACATCAACAAGATTCTGGGCGCCATCAAGCAGGGTTGCCCGACGTGCAAGGCGGTCATCGATTTCAGCCCATGGTTCTCCGCGGACAAGACCAAGTGGGCCACCTCCGCGTCGGACTTCTATGCGGGCTGGGACAGGACCGTCGCGGGCTTCGTTGGGCTCACGGGCAAACCCTTCCCGTTCACGGCGAACAAGATCGATAACTACACCTATGCCCAGATCACGCAGCAGCTCGCCCTGCCCCTGATCATCGTCGACGCGTACACGTTCGGCGGCGGCCCGATCGACGTCGATTCGACCTGGCTCAACGAGACGAATGTCGCCACCGCGGTAGGCTGGGGCGTTGATACCATCATTCTCTCGCAGCAGGGGAATGTGTCCGGTTATGACCAGTTCATCGCGAATGTAAAGGCCGGCGGCTCGCCCGCGCCCGCGCCGACGCCCGCGCCGACGCCTGCGCCGACGCCCACGCCGACGTCCCCGCCTCCCGCGCCTCCTGCGCCCGGCGGCGTGACAGTCTTGGGCGGCAAAGTGACGGTCACGGTCTCCAAGACGTCGAGCTGGAGCAACGGCTATTGCAATAACGTCTCGCTGAAGAACGCCGATACGAAGAGCGTCACCTGGACCCTCCGCATGCCCAAGCAAGGCACCATCTACAACGCGTGGAACGTCGTGTCCAAGGTCGAGGGGAGCGAATTCGTGTTCAATGGCGTCGCCTGGAACGGCACGCTGGCCGTGGGCCAATCCGCCGATTTCGGCTACTGCGCCAACCTCTGAGAGGGTGCCGCCTCACGTCGACCCCGCCTCACGATCGGCGGCGGCCGGCATGCCGGGTCGCGCGAGTTGTGGCAGAGTGCCGAGCCTTGACGAAAGAGAACCCGAAAGACCCGCTTCACGGCGTAACACTCTTGACGATCCTGACGGAGCTCGTGGCCCGCCACGGTTGGCCGGGCCTCGCGCAGCGCATCCCCATCCGGTGCTTTCAGTTCGACCCGAGTATCAAGTCGAGCCTCACGTTCTTGAGGAGAACTCCGTGGGCCCGGGCGAAGGTGGAAGCGTTGTATCTGGAAGGGCGCCCGCGACCGTGAGGCTCAAGGCTCGTCCTCATCCTGGAACAGCCTCGTTCTCGGCGCGAAGCGACACCACTTGTTTGCTCCACTCGGTCGCTCTTGCCGCCGAGAAGGACGCCTCGGCACTGTCGAGATGCGAGAGCCATCGTCTCGGTGCATGATGGAGGCGAGCCTGAGCGAGGCTGTAGTGAACAATGCCTTTTTGCAAAATGTTGCCGCTCTCCTCGGCCAGGTGTAATGCACGCTCGAGTTGCCCGACTTTCTCGTCGTCGTCGAGGGTGTCGGCGAGCGCGCGCCGGGCGAGGATCTCATCGAACGGATTCGCCCTCACCGGCGTCGTCGCCCGATGCAGCGCCTCTTCGGCGGTCTTTCTCGCCTTCGCCATCTCGCGGCGCTGGTGCTCGAAGCGAGAGCGATAGACCAGGACGAACGTCTCCATGCGGAGGTCTCCCGCACGGGTCGTCTCGAGGGCAAACGCGAGGGCCGCGGCAGCGTCCGGCTTCTGGGTGAGCACCGACAAGCAGGCGCGGTATACCGCGACGTACATTTGTAACCAGCGGTCGCCCGGCAAGAGCTTCGCCATGTGCTCGCCCTTTTGCACCGCGGCCGTCGCGAGCTCGATCTCCTGCCGCTCGAGGTAATAGGGCGGCGTGTAAATCGCCAGGTTGCGGTCGGGCAACCGTGGGTTGCCGAGGCGCCTTATGAGATCGGTCATCTCGGCGAAGTCTGGCGCGTACGCGGCGCCATCGCCCGTGAACGACGCGCGCACGATCTTCGAAAAGAGGTGGTAGATGCGGAGGTCGGTGAAGCCATTCTTGTCGGCAACCTCCAAGCCGTCCGCGGTGGCCTGCTCGTCGAGCGCTTTGCCCATGAGCGCGAGAACCATGTTCATGAAATAAGCGCCCATCCCGAGCGACCACGACAGGCGCCGTGAACCGTGTTCACGATGTTCGCGCAGCACCGCCAGATGCTCACGCATCGCTTCGACGACGCCTTGAAAACGGCCGGTGTGCGAGGCGAGACCACCGATGGCGATATGCGCGGCGGCGCGGTAGGGAGAGAAGCTTGGTTGCTCGCGTGTTGCCTCGTCCTTGACCGCCTGGAACTGCTCCGTTCGCCCCATGATCGCGAGCGCGATGCTTTGCAGAATGCGATACTCGGCGCGCTTGAGGAAAAGATCCATCGCCGGCATGCCGCTGTGCAGCGTGATTTCGCGAACCAGAGGTCGCATGAGCGCGCGGCGCTCTTCCGCATCGCTGGCCGCCTCGACCTTCGCGAACTGTGCGCTCAGCAAGGCACGCCCGGAGGCGAGCGCCCCGCTCTCCTCCCAATGACGAAACAGCTTCTCCGCATAGTGGAAGCAAGCCGGCGTATCGCTGTTGTAGGCGACCTCGATCAACTTCCCCCACGTGGAGACGAGGAGCTCGGTGCGCCCTTCGACGTGCTCGTGTTGCTCGAGGAGCCGAGCGGCCTCTTTCATGAGGACGAACGCCTCGAAGAGCGCTTTGTTCTTGAGCGAATGTTCGCTGGCCCATAGCAGCGGATCGATGGCGCGCGTCGCGTGCTGCGAGCGCGCGAAGTGGTAACCTATGGAACGCGCGGCTTCAGGGCTCTTGTGAAACCTGCGCTGCAAGAACTCGGCGATTCGACCATGGTGCGACTTGCGCACGTCGTCAGGCGTGCTGTCGTAGATCGTCTGGTGCACCGTATCGTGCACGAAGAAGTAACGTCCCTGGGCGTACTGCAAGAACTGCCGCTCCACACCTTCGTCCAGGGAGGCGAACAACTCGTGCTCCGGCAGATCCGCAATGGCGCGGATGAGCGGCATGTCGAGGACGCGGCCGGCGGGCGCGAGCCGTTCGAAGAAACCCTTGTGCTCGTCGGTCAACGCGGACAGGCGGGCGAGCACCACGTCTCGGATGCTGCGAGGCAAGGCACGCGTCGTCAGATCATCGGCGGCGGACCATTTCCCGGAGGCGCGGCGGAGCGTGTCCTGCTCGATGAACGCGCGCAAGCACTCGGTCGCGAAGAATGCGTTGCCGCGCGTCGCTTCGTGCAGCCTCTCCACAAAAGCATTCGGTACCTCGAAGCCTGGCAGCGCGAGCTCGACGAGCTTCGTCAAGTGGAGCGAGCTTAGCGGAGCAAGCTCCATGTAGTCCGTCAGGCCCTCGTCGACCGTCTGGAACGCCAGGCTCAGCCGGCTGAGCTCGTCGGAGCGAAAGGCCGTCACCACGAGACCCATGGTGCCCGACAGCGCGCGGATGATGACGTTGAGGTGCTCCAGGGTCGCGTTGTCCGCCCATTGCAGGTCTTCGAGACAGAGAACAAAGGGCATGATCTGCGCGACGCGGCGAACCCATGAAGAGAGCGCCTCGAAGACCGCGATCTTCTCTTTCGTCGGGTCGCGCGGCGCGTTCGTGACCTCGCTGGCCGTGACGTCACCGAACATGGGAAAGCTGCGACCGAGCGTAGCGCGCAGCTCCTCGACGAGCGGCTCAGGCGTCAGTCGAAAGATGACCTGCAATGCTTGTTGCAGGGGGGCGAGCGGCGCGAGGCCCTCCGCGCGACACTGGCCGAGCGCGAAGGTCACGTCGGCGTAACGCACCTGGAGCTCGAGCTCCTGCAGCAGTCGCGATTTGCCAACCCCCGCGGGAGCGCCGATGAACAGCGCACGGGAGCGCCCCGCCTGCGCCGCGCGGAGGGCGTTTTCGAGGCGGGAGAGCTCCGGTTCGCGTCCGACCACCACCGGCACGTGCAGGTAACTCGCCCGGGCGGCCAGCGGCTCTTCGAGAGGCGCCTCCCCGCTCGCTTCCGAGAGCGCCAGCGCGAGCTCGGCGGCGTCTGCAAAGCGATCCGCCGGGTCCTTCTCGAGGAGGCGCAGGAGGATGGCCTCGAGCTTCGGATCCACGTCGAGGAGGGACGAGGGCTTCGGGGGCCGCTCTTGCTGGTGGGCCTTGAGAACGGCCTCTGTACGGCCCCGAAATGGGGGTTCGCCGGTGAGCATGTAGAACGCGAGCACACCGAGCGAGTAGAGATCGGTGCGCCCGTCGATGACCCCACCGCGCTGCCACTCGGGCGCCATGTACGTCGGCGTCCCTTGTATCCAGCCCGTGGATGGCGTTCCGAGCTGGTGCATGATGCCGAAGTCCATCAGCTTGATGGAGCCGCCCTCGAGCAGGCGGACGTTGGCCGCTTTGATATCGCAGTGCACGAACAGCCGCGCGTGCACGAACGCCAGGATCTGCGCGAGCTGGCCGAGGATCCGGCACACCTCGTCGGAGCTCAGCGGGCGCGATTTGAGCCGTGCGCTCAGATCCTCGCCGCCCACCACCTCCATCGTGATGTAGCGGTTCCCGGTCTCGAGGATGCCGCAATCGAAGACCTTGACCGTCCCCGGGTGTTGCAGCTTCTTCATCGCGAAGAATTCGCGTCGGAAGAGCAGGACGCTCATCTCCGCCTGCACCGCCGTCGAGCCGGGCGCGATTTGCATCTCCTTGAACGCCACCTTGCGCCGCTCGACAAGATCGTCGGCGAGCCAGACGCGACCCATGCCGCCCTCTCCGAGCAGACCCTCGATCTGGTACCGCCCGCCGATCTCCGCGCCTGGCGCGATCTCCAGCCGCACCACGTCCACGAGAGGCGCGGAGGCGTAGATGTCGTCGCGAACGTCGATGATGGTCTTGGCGTCTTCCATCCGTGCCCAGGACAAATAAACCGCAATTTCCTGTGAAGAGGACAAATTCATCGCGATTTCTTCCTCCTCGACGTCGACACGCGTTCCGTACGCCGAAAAGCAGTGTCCTTGCGTACATCGACAGGCGCCCCCTTGAGGTTCCTGCGAGCGTATGCACGGAAGCCAACGGCTCGGCTGCGGCGGAGTCGGCCCAGCGAGTGACACGCTCGACCGCACCGTGGAGGTCGGGGATTTCGCTAACGCTTCATGCAGCGGAGGAAGATTGCGCGGGGCGAGACCATCTGGCTGAATGACATGCCCGGTCCTGAACCCACCCAGACCTTTCCTGGCCTCGCGACAGTACCCGCCGATCTGTCGCCGAATGCAGGGAAGGACCAGAAGGCGCGCCACATGCGCACGGAGTACCCACCGCCCAGGTACCCTTTCGCATACCGGAAACCGCCAGTCTCCGGGAACGTCATCAATGGCCTCGGCGAAAAGGAGCGCCGACGCGCCGGGCATGTCTTCTTCGGCGACGCATACAAGCGCGCTTGGGGCAAGCTCGATTGGTACTTTCATGTAATGGAGTCAACCAACGTCCACCGGGTGATCGTCGGCATCTTCTGGCAGGACCGTCGCCGCGTCGGGCCTGTCGCGAAACACGTGACCGCACCGAGCGACCCTGTCGAGGCCGCCGCTCGCGTGAAAGACCTCGCGCGAAAGAGCGGGGCGGCGCTCGTCGGTATCACGGAGCTCACGGACGAGCTTCGGTACGAAGGCTTCGACACGTCCTTCAAGTATTCGATTTCCATCGCCATTCCCATGGACCGAGACGAGATGGTGCACGCGCCGAGCAATCGGGCGTGCCTGTCGATCATGCACACCTACAAAGACGTGAACCGGGTGGCGATCGAGGTGGCCGAGGCCATTCGTGTTTGGGGATGGCCGGCGCATGCGAGCACGAACCTCTCGCCGGACGCCGCCGAAGTCCTGCACGTACCGACCGCCATCCAGGCAGGGCTCGGGCAGCTGGGGAAACACGGCTCCCTCATCACGCCAGAGTACGGATCGAATGTTCGGCTCGTCTCTGTGCTCACGGACATCCCGCTTTCCGTGGACGCCCCGATGGATCTAGGGGTCGACGATTTCTGCGCGACCTGCCGCGTCTGCGAGACGAATTGCCCACCCCACGCGTTATTCCCCGAGAAGCAGCTTGTTCGGGGCGTCGAACGCTGGCACGTCGATTTCGACAAATGCGCCCCCTACTTCGCGGAGAACCACAGCTGCGGCATCTGCATCCAGGTTTGTCCGTGGAGCGAACCCGGCCGAGGCGTCCTCCTCGCCGAGAGGCTGCTTCGACGCCGCGCCACGCATCACAAGATCACGTCAACGCACCCTTCTTGAACGGCCCGTGGGTGGTCGAGAGACGCAGAAAAGCATCGCTTTGATCCAGATCGAGCACGATCCACCGCGCGCGGCGATGAAAGTGACGGCTCCCGCGAGGCTTCCGGGGTAGCGCCAAATCTGGATCCCCCCAGCATCATCAACGGTCTTTACGGCCGACGCCTCCTTGGACAAGGTGCCAGGAGCTCGGCTTCAGCCTCTCCCCAAGGACAGCGCTGTCGCTTCGATAGGGCCGGGGACCCCACACCCCCGTCTGGAACCTTGCAAGAGAAAGCTCCCGCTCTTGAAGGCGTCCCCATGCGTTCTGCTCCGATAACGAAAGGGCCTCTGGTCAAGTGAAGATACCGAAATCGCTCCTCGTGACGCTCCTCGGCGTCACGGCCACCCTGGTGCCCGCGGCGCGTGACGCGAACGCGGCGCCCATCCTGATGGGCAACGTCGACTCTCTGGTCGGCGATACCGTATCTGGCTGGGCTTGCGAGGTGGGGTCGCCGAACAGCGTGTCCGTCCAGGTCTACGCGGGAAAACCCGGCGCCACAGACCCGACGGAGGCCGGCGTTCTCCTCGTTAGCGGCACCGCCTCGCTCGCCAGCGACCCCTCCATCGGAGGCGCCTGCAAGTCGACGAGCAACGCCCTGCGCTACCAGTTGACCATCCCCTCGGCGCTCAAGGCGCAATACGCGGGCCGAGCCCTTTACGTGATCGCGGGCGGCACGTCCTTCCTCGCCCAGACCGGCGACTTCAAGCTGCCCGCGACGAACGGCGGCGCCTGGTCCTTCAATGACGGGTCGGGGACCACCGCGAAAGGGACGTTCGACAACGGCACGCTGGTGAACGGTCCGGTCTGGACTGCCGCCTCTCAGTGCGTTTCGGGCACCTGTCTCGCGTTCCCCACCAACAACACAACCGTGAAGGCGACCGTCGACATCCCCTACTCGAGCAAGCTCAAGTTCGGGACGGGAGACTTCACGTTGTCGGCGTGGATCCACCAGCCGGTAGGCACGAACGCCGCCTACGTAGCCTTCAGCACCAAAGAACCCAACACCACGAAAGGGCTCGTCCTCAGGGTCAACAGCGGGAAGGTCGAGTTCCGCGCGTGGGGCACGGCAGCGGACGGCAGCGGGGAGACGCTGATCAAGTCGACGAAGTCCATCAACGACGGCGCCTGGCACTTGGTCGTCATTCGTCGACAAGGCACTTCGCTCACGATGGACGTCGACAGCAAGCTCGAGGCGACCGGCACTCTCCCGGGGAGCTACAACTCCGACGGCGTCTCGAGCACCGTGCGCCTCGGTGGAAGACTCGATGGGGATTATTTCGTCGGTTTGCTCGACGATGTTCAGTTCCTCGGTCGGGTCCTGACCGAGTCCGACGTGGGAGCCATCTACGCCCAGCGCACCCATAACTTCGCCGCGTCTGCCGTGCTGGGGAACATCGACTCTGTGATCGGGGGCAATACCGTCTCCGGCTGGGCGTGCCAGGAGAGGTCGCCGGCGAGCTTGCCCGTGCAGGTCTACGCGGGAGACCCCTGGGAGGGCGGCGTGCTCCTCGCCAGCGGCACCGCCTCGCTCGCGAGCGAGCCGGCCATCGGAGCCGCTTGCAGCTCGACGAGCAGCGCCCTGCGCTTTCAGGTGGCCATCCCCGCGGCGCTCAAGGCTCAATACCAGGACTACCCCCTTCACGTGATCTCGGGTGAGACCTCCCTCGGCCAGTCCGGGTTGTTCTCCGTCCCGGCCACGAAGGGCAGCAAATGGTCCTTTGACGAGGGGTCGGGGAACACCGCGTACGGAAAGTTCGCCAACGGTACGCTCGTGAATGGTCCTACCTGGACGGCCGCGGAGGAGTGCGTTTCGGGCACCTGCCTCTCGTTTCCCAACAACAAGGTCCAGAAGGCGTCCGTCGAGGTACCCTACGTCAGCGCGCTCAAGTTCGGCACCGGGGATTTCACGGTATCGGCGCGGATCAAGATGTCGGAGGCCCTCGGCGAGAACGTGATCGTCGGCGCCAACCAGTGCGGCGTCTATGCGGGGTGGTTGCTGTCGGTCGTGGACGGGAAAGCCGCGTTTTCGACCTGGGGCACGGGCGGGACGAACGGCTACAGAGTGTCCGAGGTGCGCGTCGAC
>JANMGF010000255.1:0-11079 GCA_031374535.1 Polyangium sp. (in: bacteria) | reverse complement strand
CGGCGATCCCGCGAGCGTTTGCGTGTTCCAGGTCTCGCCTCCGTCCTCGGTATGCAGGAGGATCGGCTGCCCTGCGTTCGTGACACCTCCGGCCCACCCGACGAGGCTCCCGGGCGCGAAATGTACGGTCAAGAGCGTTTCTTCGGGGTTCACGCCACGGCGATCGACGAACGATTGTCCGGCGTCGTCGCTCGTCAGAACGACGCCATGCTCGCCCACGGCGACGAAGCGCGCCGTATGCAGAAAACGCATCTCACGCAGGTACGTCCCGTTCGGGAAAAGCACCTCGTCGAACGTGGCGCCTCCATTGGTCGAGCGGTAGAGCGGTCGTGTATTCACCGCCTCGCGCGCGGGCGCGACGAACCCGAGCCCTTCCGGCCCGAGCGCGATGGCCGCAATCGGCTGCCCCTGCGCGGGAAAACCATCGGGGAGGAAGGTTCGTCCGCCGTCCTCGCTGCGCAAAAAGGACTGCGCGGCGTCGTCGCTCGGGTGCGCGAGCCAAAGCCGGTCCCCGATCGCCGCCAATCGTGGTGCGCGGGTCGATCCGCTCGTGAAGGACGGAAGGTCCTTGCCCTCGTCGAAAGGAAGGCCGTCGTCCGTGCGATAGAGGCGGTATCGGAACACGGCGGTCGTATTCTGCATCGCGATCACGTATCCGCGCGTCGCCGTCGGGAAAAGTACGGCATTATTCTCGTTGAGCCCTCCGCTCCAGTCTGCCGAGAGGGCATTCTTTTCGATCGGCTCGGAGGTCCTCGCGCCGTCCGTCGTGCGACGCAGCCGGTGCGTGAGGAAGAGGCCGTGATCGGGCGTCCCGAAGCTCATGCGATTGGCCGCGCGCCACGAGCTCTCGAATTCCGCGCCCCACGTGCCCTTCGTGAACGAGCGGCCGCCGTCGCGCGACGTCGAGACCTCGAACGTGACGGGCATGTCCACGGTGTTGCAGTAGGTCATCACGTGAATCGCCTCGGGCGAGCCGTCGATCCGGGGGCCCCGCGCGCATTCCGGTGAAATCGACCCCCTCGCCTCGAACGAGCGGCCCCGCGTGGTGGAGCAATGGAGAACCTCGGCGTGCGTATCGCTCGGATCGTCGGCCATCATGCACGCGAGGAGCCCGCGGCGCGAGACCCAGAGGGAATCGACGTATTCGCCGGGGACCTCCGCATCTCCATGAAACGCGTGCAGATCCGGCTCTTGTGTCGCCCGGATCCGCGTGCCCGAAGCCGTCGCCGTCGCCGCTACCAGATACCCGGGCCCGACCTGCACGACCGTGCGTCCCGGTCCGCCCTGCGAGATACGCGCGAACGTGGCCTCGCCGCTCTTCCATCGATGAATCCCGCCCTGCGCAGAACCGCAGACCACGTTTCCGAAAAACAGGACACACCGGGTCAGATCCTCGGACGCCTCGGGCGAATGAACGAACGTCCTTCCCCGGTCCCAGGAGACGATCCCGCGCCGCGCGGCCGTCAGCACGATCGCTCGCTCGTCGGCCCACACGCCGAGGAGATCTTCGCCCGTGCCCGCGTCGACGCGCTCGAAGTGCTCGCCGCCGTCGCGACCGTGCAATACGAGCCCGCCTTTGCCCACGATCCAGGCTTCTCGCCCGTCGACGTTCGCGACATCGAGCATACGCCGCGCGTGCGAGGGCAGCGGCGCGATCTCCGCCCAGAGAGGCGCCTCGCACGCGTCACCCCGGCGCACGAGCCCCGCCGCGCAGAGGGACCTTTGGACTTCGACGGACGGGTTGTCCTCGTTCCTTCCAGACGGCCCGCAGGCCGCGAGCGAGACGGTCGCCAGGCCAATTCCGAAGATTGCTCTTCTTCCCGCGAGTTTCATCATCTCCATTCCCCACGAACGGGCAAGGCGCATGCCCTTGCCAGCCGCTTCGAGCCCGGCGATGATGCGCGCATGAAGATCATGCTCAAGCTCGAGAACCTGAAGACCGGCGAGACGTCCATCCAGGAGTTTGCGGATGAAGAGGCGACGACGGCGTTTCTCCGCGAGAGGCCGCCGTTCACGGACGTCCTCGGCGTGGTCTTCGAGGGCCTGTCGCGTGAGCAGAACGATCGACTGAAGGCGGCGATGCGCCCTCTCGACGCGGACGAGCGCGCGGCGGAGACGGCCCTCGCCGAGGCGCGCGAGAAGGCCGCCGAGGCGCAGGCGCTCGTGCGAGAGCGCGAGAACGAGGTGGCGCGTGCGGCGCATCGCGAGGCGCAGAAGAACCTCGATCCGAGCCGCCCGATGGAGCTCCGTTACCGCTACGATGCGGGCCTCGCGCTCGCCGATCAGGACGACCCGCGCGAGATCTCCGACGAGGTGCGCGCGGCGGTCGCGGCGTGGGTCGCGGAGCGCAACGAGTGGGTCGAATCGCGCGGGCAAATCGTGGGCGAGGCCAAGATCACGGTCCTCCCCGGCGCGCTCCCGAAGCCCGGCGCCGATCGGATCCAGCACGGATCGTTCGTCCCGGTGACCGGCCCGAAGAAGGCCTGAAGAGCCATTGTGTCCGCGGGAGCGCGCGCGGCGGCGAGCCGTCCGCGACGCGAAGGCGGCATGATGCAGTCGCGACGGACGAGCTGTCGCTGTATTTCCTTCTGCGAGGAATCGTAAGGGGACGCCGGATTCGACGATCAGGTTCTGTCCGCCTCGAATTGGATTCGAATGTCGGACAACCTCTCCCGTTGCCTTCAACCAGGAAATCGCGACATCGACGTTTCTCATGGAATCCGGGCACGGACGCGGAGCTCATGGCGTTCGTGCTTGCTTTGCATGGGTGCAAGAGGCCGAGGGACATCGCCGCCGTCGTGGCCGGCGAGGGCGCGCGGGCCCTGGGTGCCGCGTCCGGGCTGCTCGCGGTTCGTGAAGGGGAGAGCCTGGTTCTCGCAGGAACGGACACCACGGTCGAGCAGGCACTGGCGGACGTTTTGCGCGCGCCGGAGCCCAAGAGGGGGGTGGTCGCGGGACGAGCGTTTGGCGCCGTGCGGCTCGTTGCCGGAGACCGGGTCCTCGGTGGCGTCGCTTTCGAGAAGGTTTCCGTGCGTGGAAAGGGCAAGCAACGTCTCGTTTTGCTTGCCCGCCATTGCGCTGCGGCGCTGGAGCGTACCCTCGCCCAGGAAGCGGAGCTCGCGGCGCTGGGGACGAGCCGCCAGCTCCTCCGCGCCGTTACGGAGGGCACCCACGACTGCGTCTTCGTCAAGGACCTGCAATCGCGTTACGTGATGATGAATTCGGCTGGGGCGCGTATGTTCGGCCTCACGCCGGAGCAGGTCCTCGGCAAGGACGACATGGCGCTGTTCGATCCCCAGAATGCCCAGGAGATCGCCCAGCGTGATCGCGCGGTGATGGAGAGCCAACGTACGACGATGTACGAGTCCAGCTCGACGATCCGCGACGGCACGACACGAATCTGGCAATCGACGAAAGGGCCCTGGCTCGACGAAGAGGGCCGGGTCATCGGCATCGTCGGCATTTCGCGCGACATCACCGAGCGGAGGAACGCCGAGGAGGCGCAACGGCTGCTCGCCGAGGTGAGCGGCGTCCTCGGCTATTCGCTGGAATACGAGAGTAACCTCACTGCAATGGCGCGGGTCCTCGTGCCGTCGTTCGCGGAAGGGTGCGAGATTCACGTCCACGAGGCCGGCGAGCTCCAGTGCCTCGCGGCCCTCGGCCCCGCGGCCGCTTTGACCGAACCCATGCTTGGCCTCATGCAGGGGAGGTCCTCGCTCGGCTGGGCCGATCTCGACGAGGCACAACGTGGTGATCTCGCCGCGCGTGGGGCCCATTCGCTCCTCATCGTGCCCATCGCGGTGCCCGGACAAGCCTTCGGTTACATGACATTGCTCTCCCGGGCGCGCGGGCGATACGAGATATTGGCCGAGCGCACGCTCGCCGAGGAGCTTGCGCGGCGCGCGGGTCTGGCGATCGACCGCGCCCGGCTCTACCGCGCGGTCCAGGGGGCGAGCCGGCTCAAGGACGAATTTTTGGGTGTCATCTCCCACGAGCTGCGCACGCCGCTCACGGCGATCCTCGGCTGGACCAGCGTATTGCGGCGGGACTCGGTGCCGGCGGTGAGCCGCGGCAAGGCCCTCGAGACCATCGAGCGGAATGCCCTGGCGCAAGCGCGCCTCATCGACGATTTGATGGATACGACGAGCATGATCGCGGGCAAGCTGAAGCTCGAGCACGCGGAGATTGACCTCTTGCAAACCCTGGATCTCGCCGTCGAGGCGCTGCGCCCCCTCGCGGCGGCGAAAGGGATCCGGCTGCGAACGGACTTCGATACGCGGGGTCCGCTGCCGATCCACGGCGACGAGTGCCGGCTGCGGCAGGTGTTCTCGAACCTCCTCGGCAATGCGCTCAAATTCACGCAGCGCGGAGGTTCGGTCGAGATCGGTTTCCAGCGGGGGGACAAGGTGATCGTGTGGGTGAAGGACGACGGCGCGGGGATCGCGCCTTCCACCTTGCCGCACGTATTCGAGCGTTTCCGGCAAGGCGACAGCTCGACGACGCGAATGCACGGGGGGCTCGGTCTCGGCCTCTCGATCGTGCAGCACATCGTGGAGGGGCACGGCGGCGTCGTGATGGCGGAGAGCCCGGGGAAAGGGCAAGGGTCGACCTTCAGCGTGGAGCTGCCTTTGCGTGCGCGTGGGACCCCCCGGGCGGTCGCTTTTTCGCCGGACCCGCGAACGCCGCGGCTCGAGGGCGTGCACGTGCTCGTCGTCGAGGATGAACTGGATACACGTGAGTTCGTCACGGGCATTTTCATGAGCGTGGGCGCCGCCGTGACGGCCGTGCACAATGTCGCGGAGGCGGTCGCCACCCTGACCCACAGAAAGCCCCAGATCATCGTCTCCGGCCTCGTTTTACCGGACGAGGAAGGATATGCGCTGATCAAAAGGGCGCGCGTGGAAGACACGCCGGCCATTGCGCTCACGGCTCATACGAGCGCCGAGCACCGCGCGGCGCGCTGACGGCGGGATTCCGGATGTTCATGACGAAGCCGGTCGTGCCGCAGGACCTCGTGCACATCGCGGAGCGCCTGGTCCACGCGCGGCGCTGAGGAGGCTCACGCTTGTCAGGCCAAATGGCCTTGCACCGGCGGAAACGTGCTGTACGCAGGGTCCGCTCATGACGGATCTTTGGAGCACCAAGCATGCATGGTCGTCTTGTTGACCAGAAGAGGGCTCGGGAAAACCCGTCCTGGGCGTCTGGTTTCGAACGATCCGTGTCGATTCCCCGCTTCTGTCCGGTGAGGACTTCGGATAACCTCGGCCGCCGGACGACATGGCTGCGATCCAACTGTTCTGCCCCTTCTGTGGTCAAAAGCTGTCCATCGAGCCTGAAGCATTACGCTCGCGGACCACGTGTCCTCGCTGCGCGAAGGCCTTCGTGCCCATCGACGCGATTCCGAAGGATCGGACGTTGCCAGCGATAGCGATCGGTGATGCCGGCGAGGCCAAGGCACCGGCACCGCCGGCCGAGGCCAAGGCGCCCGAGCACAAACCGGGTCCACTCGCGGGGCAAGTAAAAACGATGATGCTGCCGCCGAACGGCGGACCGCTGCCGCTGATCACGGGCAAGCCGCCGCCGCCCGCGCCGGAGCCGTCCTCGGCCCCCGAACCCGTGCCGCCCGCGGCGACGAATGAGCCATTGCCCTTGCCGCCGCCCACGCCGCCGCCGGTCCTGGAGGCGCGCACCTTGATCAAAGCGCCTCCCATTGCGGATGCGCTGGCGGCGACGGTTCCCGTCGATCCACCGGCAGAAGCGCCTGCGGCCGTCGAAGCGAGGGTGCCCGAGCCTTCGGCCCTCGAGGCGACGGTGCCCGAGCCTCCGGCCGTCGAGACCACGGCGCCCGCGCTTCCAGGGGACCTCCCGGGAATCGAGTCCGACAGTTTGGCCGCGACGCAGGCCGTCGAGCCCGAGAGCCCGGCCCTCGTCGCTCCGCCCGCAGTCATGGCGCCGTCGCGCGACGTGATCCTGACGGAGCTCGCCGCGCGCGCGTCGGCTCTTTTGGGCTCCGTGAAAGTGGGTGGATCCCGGGCGCTCGGCTTTCAACACATGGCCATCGTCGCGGCTCTGGCGGGGGTCCTTTCGCTTTTGTTGCTCGCCATCACGGATGCGACGGCGCTGCGTGTGATGGGTGGGTTGTTCGGGACCCTCGCGATTGCGGTTGCGCTCCTTTCGGTCGCCGCGTTTTTGCTCGTGCGATCACGGAAGGAGGCGTCCGCGCCGCCTGTGTTTTCGCGGCATGCGCGGCTCGTCGCGATGGGAGGCGTGGTCACTGCGGTCGTGCTCGGGACGGTGATCACAGGGTTGATTGCCGCGGCGACCGGCGGCCAGGATGCATCGCTCCGCGCCGAGCATTGGCCCGCGCTGCGTATTCCGCCGAAGCCGGAGCTGCCGCCGGACCAGCGCGCCGATTACAAGCTGAAGCGCGAGGGGCACGTCTTCGTGAATGGCGGCCTCTTGCACGTGCCCCCCAAGTTCCGCTCCGACGACGGGGCGTTCGATCTGTACGTCCATTTCCACGGCAACACGCAGCTCGTCGAGGAGAGCGTCGCCGCGGCCGGGGTCAATGCGCTCGTGTACACGGTGAACGCGGGCAACGGCTCCGGGCCCTACGAGGATAAATTCTCGGTGGTCGGCGTGCTCGACCAGACGGTCGACAAGATCCAGGAAACGGTGAAGACCCGCGGGCTGCGCGACGCCAAGGTGCGGCGTATCGCGCTGGGCGCGTGGAGCGCAGGCTACGGGGCGCTCGCGAAGCTCCTCGACGTGGCGAAAAACGTGGAGCGGATCGACGCGGTGGTGGTGCTCGACGGGATTCACGCCGCCTACGTGGACCCGAAAGCAAAGACGGTGGATCCGTTGCGGCTCTCGCCATTCCTGCGATTCGCCAAGCTGGCGGCCGAGGGAAAGCGGCTCTTCACGATCACGCACTCGGAAATCCAGGGAACGAATTACGCGAGCACGTCGGAGACCGCGGACGCGCTCCTGCGCGAGGTGGGCGCAGAGCGGGCGCCGGCGGAGGCGACGCCGCCGCAGGTGACGTCACCGACGGCGCTCGCGGCCCTGCCGAAGGCGAAGGAGACGCGGCTCGAGCAGAAGACGGAGGCGAAAAAAGGCAAGCTGCACGTGCGTGGTTTTTCGGGACAGACGCCCGACCAGCACATGGCGCACCTCGTACAAATGTCGGTGACCGTATTGCCGGAGCTTTCGGAGCGCTGGCGGTGAGGGCGGGCGTTCGCCGCCCCCTTCACATTCGCCCCACCCGTACGAACGTCCCTCCCGTTCTCCCATTCGTCTCCGGCGTATACATCTCCTCGACCCGGGTTGGCGGCGCGACGAACCGGCCCACGTGGGACGCGCGGGCGAGGTAGCGGTATCGTGAGATCCCCGCGGGGAGCGTGTCGATGAAGTAGACGACGCGGTCGTCGCGCATTTCACGTCGCTCGGCCGGGGTCGCTTCCAGGTTTCCGAGCCAGGCGCCGCCCACGCGGTGGGCAAATCGCACAGGTTCGAGGCCGCCGGGGACCGGGTCTTCGAGGACCACGAATCGGCGTGGTTCGGGGGTGACGACCTCGATCTCGCAAAGCACGACCTGCCCCGGCTCGAAGGTGGGTTCGCCCTTCGTGGCCGCGAGGACCGGGCCGCCGAGATCAGCGACGGAGCGGAAGGATTTCGTGACGAAGAAGCCGGCGTCGAGCGGCTCCGTCGGCATTTCCTCACGGGCGTAACGGAGCACGGCCTCGTAATGGATTCGGCCCGCGCCCACGGCCTCGAAGGTGAGCTGTGCGCCGCTGCCGCGGAGGAGATCGGACATGGGCACGAAGGCCGTTCGGCGCAGCTTGCCGGATTCGCCGCCGAGGAGCGCGTTCGCGAGGAATGTATCGCCCAGAAAAACGCGCGCCTCGATGGGATCCAGGGGCGCGGGGTTTTTCTTCCGGAAGGCGTCGAGCGCGAGCAGGGCCCAGGCGGCCTCGTGGGTCGTGCGATAGGTATTGCCGGAGCGCGCGTCGAGGAGGCCTCGCGCGAGCCGGGACGCGAGCGGGTAGGCAGGGTTCGTCGCGACGATCGCGAGGAGCGCCGCGGCGTCGGTGCGTACGCCGGAGTGGAAATCGCGAAGGGGGCCGGGTTCGTCCGTCGTTGCGGCGAGGTGCGCCGCCGGGCCGTCGATTCGAAGGTTCGTTTCGAGGTCACGCAAAAGCTCGCGCGCCTCGGTCTCGTCGCCGTGGCCCGAGAGGGCGAGGGCGTGGAGCAGGAGGGCGCGGGCGAAGAGGGGCATTCGCGCGCGCTCGCCGAAGAGCGCTTGCATGCGTGTGGCGTCGGGGCGGCCTGCTATTGCGAAGACGTCGAGCGTGAAAGCGGCGCGCTCGAGCGCCGAGCGGGTCGCCGCGGGGAACGGGGCTTCGAGGCTCGATGCGAGAGAACGAGCGGCGCGAGCGAGGGCGTCGGCGGGGACGGGCAAGCCCCGGCGGCGGGCTTCGTCGAGGCCCCAGAGCGCATAAGCCGTGAGGTACGGGTCTCCCTCGGTCGACGCGGGCCAGAGGCCGAAGCTGCCATTCTTTTGCTGATGGGTGAGCAGCCGGTCCACCGCGCTCCGGAGCGCGGCGTCGAGTTCGGGGTCTTTTCGTGGGACGGGTTGTCCCGGCAGGAGCGATACGCCGAGGGAATCGGCGAGGTCGCGGAGGGCGAGGAGCGGGACCATGCGGCTCACCGTTTGCTCGGTGCATCCGTAGGGGTATTCGACGAGCTGCTCGATGCCCGAGGCGAGGCCCGAGAGGGGCGTCGAGGCGAGGGATATCGTGAGACCTCCAGCGTCTTTTCGAAGGCCACCGAGGTCGCCGAGGCGTTCGGCGACGGCGGAGGAGGTTTCGCCCGCGAGGGCGGCGACCTCGAGCGTCGTGGGCACGGCAATCTCGGTTTTCATGTCCACGCCGTCGGTCTCCGCGCGGCTCTGGCCATTCGGGACCATGCTGGCCTCGAACGAGAGGCGGGCTTTTCCGGCGCGCTCGGCGCGGAAGGGGAAACGCACGAGGGCCGGGTGTTCCGGGTCGACCGCGGCGTCGCGGCGCATGGGGCCCGCGGCCGTGAGGCCTTCGGCGCTCGCGGTGACGGTGGCCGTGCCGCCGGGGATATCGAGCGCGGACAGGACGACGGCAGCCTCGAACTGGTCGCCGGCGCGCAGGGCCAAAGGAACGGTCGGGCGCGCCATGAGGGGCTTCGAGGTGAGGACGGTGGATTCGTGGGAGCCCGTGCGATCGTCCTCCGTCACGGCGACGGCCATGAATCGATAAGCCGTGAGGCCGTCGGGCAAGGTAATGCGGCGTTTCACGCGGCCCGCGGCGTCCGTGACGAGGTCGGGCAAGAAGACCACGGTTTGTCGGAAATCGCCGCGGTGGGGGGCCGAGGAGGTCGCGCCCATGCGGACCTGGGGAGGCCTCGTTCGGTGGCCGCCCGAGAAGGTGCGGAGGAGGTCCTCGCGGGCGTCTTTCGTCCGGACCTGCCCATCACGGTACGAGAACAGGGAATGAAAGGGATCGGGGGTTCGATACCAGGTGAGCATGAGCGAACCCTCGTCCGCGGCCCACAAGGTGATTTCGGCCCGCACAGGTTTGCCCGAGGCGTCCTTTGCGACGACCTCGACGTCGAGTGTCTCGCCAGGCAAAGCGCGGAGTTTGCTCGGATGTATCGTCACGTCGAGCTCGCGGCTCGAGGCGTCGACCCCGATCTCGGTGGTTCGCGATTCCGACTTCGTTCCTGATAACGTGGTAATGACCAGTTCTGCGTTCGGCATCATCGAGGCCGTGATCGGTACCTCGACGGTCGTCTTCGTGCCCGCGGGCTCGAGCTCTACGATGCGGCGGAGGAGGATGCCCTCGCGCTCCAGCGTGACGAGGGCCTGGCTCGGCTTCGAATGCGGAGAATCGACGACGACGCGGGCCGTTTCCCCCACGCGATACAGGCTGCGTTCGAGCTTCAGAACGAGCTCCGGCGGGGGCGGCGGCGGCGGCGGCGGTGGCGGCGGCGGGGGCGGCGGCGGCGAAGGGGCGGGGGGTGACACGACCGTCGGCGCGGACTCGACGCGGTAAGAATACGAGGCCCCGGCGCGACGGCCTTTTTCGTCCTTTGTCGTGGCGCGGATGACGATTTCTTCCTCGGGCTTGGCGCCGGCATCGGCGGGGACCACGAATTCGCACGAGATGGGCACAGGTCCGCTCGTGAGGTCACATGCGCCCATCGCGCGGTCCTCGACCGTACGATCGTCGTTCCGTGAACGTCGAAGCATTTCCACGTGGACCTTCGATACCAGGCGCGCCCCCGCCGGGGTGACCACGAGGACACCCGGCGTGATCGTTTCACCCGGCCGGAGCCAGTATTTTTCCTGTTTGGCGAGCGCGACGAGGACGCCGGCGGGGTGCACCGTGGCGCTGTCCTCGGCATAACGTGTCTCCCGGTTGAGATCCATGATCTCGACCTTGCACGTGATCTCCTCGGTTGCCGTTTGGCCGGGCAATACGAGCGGCACCGGGAGCGAAAAACTGCCGCGTGTGTCGAGCTTGCCCGTGCCCTGGGCGATCTGGGCCGTGGGCGTCGTGGCGTCCTCCTCGGTGAGTACGTAGTCGCTCATGCCCGGGACGCGGGTCGTGCCGGGACCGCGGGTCACGACGATCGCGGCGCGGCCGCCGGCCATCGGCGCGCCATAAAGCATCTCGCCGCGCGCCGCGCAGACCATTCGATCACCGGGCTCGTACACGCGTTTGTCGATGCGCGCTTCGGCCTTGCTCTCCGCGGGGCGGTAATGATCCACCGAGAAGTTCCAGGTCAGGCGCTCTCCGTCGAGCTCGGCTTCGGCGCGGTAGTACCCGAGAGCCGCGTCCTCGGAAAGGGGTAGGGTCGTGGAGAAGGTGCCGAAACGCGAGAGGACGTGGCGCGAGGTGGTGATCGGGCGGCGCTCGGGATCGAGGATACGCAGGGTGATCTCGCGGCCGCTGGGCGTCGTGAGGCCCGCCGTCACGGGGACGCGGAGGATTCCTTTGAGCTCCACGGTTTCGCCGGGGCGATAGATGCCGCGCGCCGAGAACA